>DNPQ01000360.1:1165-14641 GCA_003501335.1 Bacillota bacterium | reverse complement strand
TTTTGTTAGATGATTCAAGGGTCCACCAAAATTTGGACTTTGACGGGGTACATTTCCTTTGTTATAATGGCTTTCACGGTTGAATACGGTTATTCTTTACGGCAATTTATTGATGGTTTCAATTGGATTCAAACCGAATTTAAGCTTATAACCTTGATATTTCACGATAGTACGTTGTATTTGAACTTAATTTTGAAAGGAGGTCCGATTTTAGTGCTAAATAAGATTTTAAGCATAGGTATTTCGTTACTCATGGTAGTGTCTTTTGGGGTTCTACCAGTAAATGCTGCAGTGATGCATAACATTCAAAATGGGGATTCCCTCTATAAAATTGCCGTAAATAATGAGACATCCGTGAAAGAGTTAAAACAAATCAATGGCTTAACAGGAGATCGTATTTTTCCGGGAAATCAATTGGTGGTTCCTGAGAAATCTAAAACTTCTCAAGCAGCAGTTTCCAAAAAAGGTGATGTTGATTTATTGGCAAGGTTAGTCACTGCTGAGGCCGGTGCTGAACCTTTTAAAGGGAAAGTTGCAGTTGCTTCTGTAATTCTCAATCGTTCGGAGGATAAGAATTTTCCAGAGACAATCTCTGGAAATATTTTTAAACCCCATGAATTTGAATCCGTTTCTAATGGGCTCATTTGGAACGTACCAACCAAAGATTCATATAAAGCAGCTGAAGTTGCTTTAAAAGGATGGGACCCAACCTATGGCGCTAAGTATTTCTTTAATCCGGCCAAATTAAAAGGGCCGTCATGGGTTCAAAGCCGTAGGATTGTTGAGCGTATCGGTAATCATGTCTTTGGTGTATAAAGAACAACTCAGGGCCGCTTTAGGTATTGATTCTAAGGGCGGCCCTGAGTTACAAATTAAAATTTACGCTTTTTTTTGATACTTACCCCGCTTTGTATAATGGGTGTGCAAGTAATGATGAGACTTTTCTCCTAAGGGTTTACCCAGAAAATCCTGATATAATGCTTGAACTGCCGGATTCTGATGGGACTTTCTGAGAGTCATCCCTTTATCTTCTTCATAAATTGCCTTCATACGGGCTAAGCGGGTTTCCAGGTTGGTCGGAAATGGCTGTCCACCGCCGCCGATACATCCGCCCGGACAGCACATGACTTCAATAAATTGATAATCAGCGCTGCCATCTTTAATTTTTTCCATTAATTTTTTGGCATTGGATAGTCCATGCGCCACTGCCACTTTAACGGGAGTGCCTTTGAGATCGACAGTGGCTTCTTTAACTCCCTCGATGCCCCGAACTTCTTCAAAATCGATTTTAGGAAGTTCTTTTTCAGTCACCACTTCATAGACAGTCCGTAAAGCCGCTTCCATAACGCCTCCGGTTGCACCGAAAATTACTGCGGCGCCAGTGGAAATTCCCAATGGTTCATCAAATTTCTCATCAGGCAGGTTTTCAAAGTTAATGCCGGTTTCTCTGAGCATTCGGCCTAATTCTCGGGTTGTAAGTACTACATCGACATCTTGTTGGCCGCTACTGTTCATTTCGGGGCGTTGACATTCATACTTTTTAGCTGTACAAGGCATGATGGATACCATGAAAATCTTTTCCGGGGCAATACCCACCTTTTCTGCATAATAAGATTTCGCCATGGCTCCAAACATTTGCTGGGGCGATTTGCAAGTCGATAAATGCTCAAGTAGATCCGGATAGAAGTGCTCAATATATTTTATCCAGCCGGGGCTGCATGAAGTAATCATCGGTAATTTGCCGCCGCCATTCATTCTTTGTAATAATTCATTTCCTTCTTCTAAGATGGTCAAATCAGCAGAAAAATCAGTATCAAAGACTTTGGCAAACCCGAGTCTGCGTAGTGCCGCAGTCAATTTTCCAGTTACCAAAGTTCCCGGGGCCAATCCCATTTCTTCACCAATGGCAACCCGGATTGCCGGAGCTGTTTGGACCACTACATGGAGGTCGGGATTGGCTAACGCATTCCAGACTTTTTGAGTGTCATCGACCTCATAAATTGCTCCGACAGGACAAACCTGGATGCATTGCCCGCATAAAGTACAGGCTACAGAATTAAGCTCTTTCCCGCCAGCTGGAGCAACAACTGTCTCATCGCCGCGATTAATGGCCGATAAAGCGGACACTCCTTGGACTTTTTGACATACCGCGATGCAACGCCGACACAAAATACATTTTGCAGGATCACGAATGATCGAACAACTTGAATTATCAATAGGGAATTTAACCTTTTCTTTCGCTGGGAAACGTTGCGAACGGACTCCTAATTTCTCGGACAAACTTTGCAGTTCACATTTTTGATTCCGGACACAATTTAAGCAATCTTGAGGATGATTAGAGAGCAATAATTCCAGGTTTAATTTTCGGGCTTCTCGAACTGCAGGGGTATTGGTTTTAATTTTCATTCCTTCAACTGCAGGTTGGGAACAAGCTGTTTGTAAGGTCCTGGCCCCGGTGACTTCTACCATACAAATCCGGCACATTGCTTTCGTATCTAAATCAGGATGATAGCAGAGAGTTGGAATATCAATGCCTGCCTTCTTTGCTGCTTGTAGGATGGTAGAACCGGAGGGTACTTCAATCTCTTGGTCGTCAATTGTCAATTTGATCATTGCCATACATCATTCATCCTTTCATAATTGTTTCTGAATAACGTTGGATGCCATTGTTAACGGAACACCTAATCTTGTCAGTAATGATTGTAACAAGTATCCATAACCATCCCATTAAAGTCAATACTCATTCATTTTTTACTTCCTTTTTTCCTCCCCTCATCATCGATGGAATTTGTGCTATTTTTCACAAAGTACTTTTAAAAATTAAGGACATCGTCCTTGTGAGCCAAATCAATTTAATCAATTTTAATTATAGCGGAAAATATATCAATATGTCAACTTATAGGTTAACATTATTATCAGAAATTCCGTTCATAAATAAAAACAAAAAAATTTTATTCGTATCAATTTTTACAAAATTTATTTTTGCAGAGCGATCATTTAGTTGAAGGAACTTTTTCACAACGACTGAATTTAGAGGAGTTCTTTTTCATTATTGCGCCAATAGAAAGATTACAACGAGGGTGAATAAGTTCCGGTGCAAGTTCAAATAATGGAGCGATTACAAATAATCGCTCGTTCATCTTAGGATGCGGAATGATCAATGAGTCACTTTCAAATACCCAATCTTTGTAAATCAATAAATCCAAATCGATGATCCGAGGACCGTATCGATAAATTGGGACTCGCCCCATAATTTGTTCAATTTCTTTTAATTTTTTTAAAACCATGCTCGGGCATTCATTAAATAATTCTTGGAAATAAACCACTTGATTATAATACCATGGTTGGTCCCGAACTTCGACCGGTTCGCTGAAATACAGAGAAGAAGCTATCATTTTGGCCCCAAAATGTTCTTCGAGCAGTCGGATGGCTTGGCAAATTTGGGCTGGAGAATCATTAAGATTGCTTCCTAGGCCGATAAAAACACGATTGTTATATTCTAAATCCATAGTAAGAACTGCCCTTAAAGCTAAATTCATTAAGGACAATCATTTCCTCCTACCGTTATTAAGATAAGAGCAATGTTTGAGAAACTTGAAAGTACAAATATTTAATATTTTAATATTAATATATTAGAATACTTCTGGAAAGAGTCTGAAGTTCCTTCTTTAGATTCATGACTTAAAATTGAAAAAACCCCATTTTTCAGGGGATTTATATAACAGGTAAATTTTTAAGAAGACGAATTGGTTCTAGGACTAACTTGGCATTAGCCGAAATCCTCGGTGTATTGACGGTAAGGTAGATCATCAGTCCGATAATTATAAGTAAAAAACAAATCAAAAAAAGTAATAACCTTGGTTTTTTCATTTTATTCACCAAGGCTATTATTTGAATGATTCAAAATTCATATACATCCAATCAAATTTAGGATTCAAAATCACTCACATAGAGGTTTCTTAATTTATGGAGGGCTTCCTTTTCTAAACGACAGATTTGGACTTGAGATACTCCAAAAATATCGGCGATTTGACTTTGAGTTTTTTCTTCGAAAAAGCGCAGCATAATTAATTCTTTCAGACGTGCGGGCAATTTTTCGATCGCTTCCCGCAATGCGTAATTCTCAAGCCAAATTGTATGCTCTGTATCTTCCCCAATAAAATGTTCTCTACATAAGATATCGCCTTCATCCTCATGGATAAAATCTTGTAATGAATTTAGGGGACGGGTTGCCTCCAGAGCGCCGGCAATTTCCTCTCGGGGCAGTCCGGTTGCAGAAACCAATTCCGAAAGAGTCGGCTCTTGGCCGTTTTCGTTTGCCAATTGAATACGGGTTTGTTCAATTTTAGCGGCAATTTCTTTTAAACCTCGACTAACTTTAATCGGGCCATCATCCCGAAGATATTGCTTTATTTCTCCAATAATAACCGGTACGGCATAAGTAGAAAATTTAACAGCAAACAGCGGATCGAATTTTTCAATGGCTTTTATGAGTCCCATGCAACCAATTTGAAATAAGTCATCAATTTCGCCGCGATAGGCAAATCGTTGGGCAATACTCATAACCAGGCGGAGATTGTGCTGAATAATAGTATTTTTGGCTTCACGATCTCCCTGGCGGTATTGTGACACTAAATTCAAAAATTCCTCATCCGATAAGAGATCATTCTCAGGTAAAGTAATTTCACTTCTAATTATTTCCGGAGATCCCAACATCGGCGGGCCCCCGTTCCGGACACTTTTTCATGATTACGGTTGTACCTTCCAAAGGCCGGGAAGTTAGAATCATTTCATCCATAAACGACTCCATAAACACCAACCCTAATCCCATATGTTCAGGTTCAGTCGAATAGGTAGCTTGTTTTGCTTGTTCAATATTTTCAATTCCTTTGCCAAAATCTTTAATTTGGATGATTAATCTCCCATCAGCGATTGTCAGATTTAATTCAATAATTCCGGGATTTTTAGGATAAGCATGAATTACGCAGTTGGATACTGCTTCTGATACCGCGACTCGGATTTCTTCAATCTCGGCTAAAGTGAACTCCAATTGGGAAGCAAACGTAGCTACGACTAAACGGGCTAACCCAACATTCGAAGGCATACTGGGAAATTCTAACTTTAAATAATTATTCACTTGATTTCAACCCCCATTGAATAGAGCTTTGATGAACTTATTTTTAAATTGAATATATAAATGTGCTTAAGCATGGTCTATTTATTATCCAGAGCTTGCTGGCGATTTTCATAAATCTTGACGACTTTTAATAGTCCTGACAGTTCAAAAATTCTTTTAACGGGTTGCGAGACTTTGATTGCCGATATCTTCCCGCCTTGTCCGCTTAAACGTTTGTATCGGCCTAAAATCGCCCCAAGTCCTGAACTATCTATAAAACTGACTTTCTCTAAATCCAGGATCAGATGCCGAACGGATTCATATTGATTAAGTTTTTTTTCAATCGTCTCTTTAAACAGCGGCGCGGTTTCCAAGTCCAACTCACCATCTATGAAAACAATTAGATTTGCGCCTTGCCGCTCTGTTTTCAGTATCAAAATAAAATCCTCCTTCTTCCAAGTTTCTGGAGAATTTCGCCATTCGGGAATAAGATCCTGCTGCGCAAATAAACAAAAAAGCCCGAAAAATCACTGTTTGTAACGGTTTTTACATTTTCAATACAGTGATAACGGGCATACATCTATTTTTAGGAGGTTATGGACTATTTTTGATTTGACGATTCGGATCGGGTTTTGCGCCAGAATAAATCAATCGGAAGAATTTCTTTTCAATAAACTCCTACCTTGATGATATGGTGAAAAATCTGGGAACAAAGTTCAAAAAATGATGCCTTTGGTACAGTACAGTCCGCTATCAAATCAACTCGGCCGCAAGCTTTTCCTCCGGCACTGAGAAGCACTTCTCCGATTTTGGCTCCTTTTAAAACGGGTGCTTTAACGAGTGGCGATAATTTAACACTTCTTACGATTTCACCTTTAAAATCCCGTTTTAAAACTGCGGTTAATTCTTGGGGAACAATGGCTTGAACATAATTTTGACGGCCCCGGAATACGGTCACTTTACCGAGGTTCTCTCCTCCCCGATAAATAGGATAAGCTTTATATTGAGCAAAGCCATAATTAAAAAGTTTACTAACATCTCTGGATCGAGTTTGGGTATTGGGGGCTTTCATTACCACAGCCACCAATCGTACTCCCTGACGCTTGGCAGTTGCTACCAGGCAAAAGCCGGCTTGATTTGTAAAACCAGTTTTTAGACCGTCACACCCTTGATAAAAGCGGACTAAATTGTTAGTATTCCGTAAAAATGACTTACCACCCCGCAAACTATCAATCCATATTCCTGACCAGCGAAAAACAGTAGGATGGTTAATGACTTCCCGGGCTAAGCAAGCCATATCGCGGGCAGAGGTAATATTGCCTGTTTCACCCAAACTGGGCTCCAGTCCAGTGGTATTAACATAATGGGTATCTTTAAGCCCAAGCTCGGCAGCTCTTTTATTCATGAGAGCAATAAAATTTTCCTCCGAACCGGCTAAGTGCTCTCCGAGAGCGTAAGATGCATCATTGGCGGAGACAATACAAACAGCTTTTAATAATTCGGTTACCGTCATCTGTTCGCCCGGTTCCAACCATATTTGTGAACCTCCCATTTTGCAGGCTTCGGGAGAAGCCGTTACCGTATCGGTTAATTTGATCTGCCCCTTGTCGACAGCTTCCAAAACTAAAAGCATAACCATTAATTTGGTGACACTGGCCGGTGGTAATTTTAGGTCAGCATTGTTTTGGAATAACACTTCACCGCTTTCCGGTTCCAGCAATATGGATGATAATGATTCAATCTTAAGAGCTGTCCCCTCAGCTAAAGGCGAACCAGCCAAACCTACTATCAAAACTACAATAAGTTGAATGATAACTAAAAATCTCCAATATTTACTCAACGAAATGCCCCCTTGCTCTTGCGCTTTTTCAAGTTCAATCTCCGATCTCAAATCAACAAACGAATTGCTGAAATGAATCGTATAAGATCATACGCAAAAATAAAGGGTTATATTCTTCCGTGGCCTTCAATCGAGCTTGCCCACTTAAGAAAAAAGAGACTTTGAGGAAATATGGTTTGAATTGAAGAATTGTAGTGAAAATAAGAGGTACCTGAATGAGCTGTTTCATTGAGGAAAAATATTGGGTTTAGCATTTATAAAAAAAAGCCTGGTATAAACCAGGCTTTTTACTTAAGCATTCACTTTTTGTTGTTCAGGGTAAATGCTGACTTGTTTATCGGATTTACCCACCCGCTCAAAAGTTACAAAACCATTAATTTTTGCATATAAAGTGTCATCAGAACCGATCCCGACATTGTGCCCGGGATGAAATTTAGTACCGCGTTGACGGACAATGATGCTTCCCGCAGTAACTTCCTGACCGCCAAAGCGTTTGACGCCTAAGCGTTGAGAATTACTGTCACGACCGTTACGGGAACTTCCAACTCCCTTTTTATGGGCGAAAAATTGTAAATCAATTTTTTGGATCACCATATTCGCTACACCTCCACTTCGCTTACTTTTAAATATGCAGGATATTGGGCTGCTATATCTTTAAGGCCGATAATCATCACTGCAACGATGAGATTGGCATGTTCCTTTTCGGTAGGAATATTATCCCAATTACATTCCAACCAACCTTTATCAGAATTTTTCTTAATCTTTAACGTAAGTTTGGTAAGCTGCTGCAAACTTAAAATCGTTGACATCGTTAAAGTTGAAATAGCGGCACAAATTATATCAGCGCCCTTTTCAGCATAATCGGCATGCCCTTCACAAGAAAATCCCAAAACATTATGCAATGGATCTCGTTTAATATGAACTAACACCATTAAGCTTCAACTTGTTCGGCTGCTTCGGTGCCTTCAGCCGCAACTTTTTTAGCTGCTTTTTTAACCTTTTCAATCTTTTCAACTAAAAGTCTGGTAAAAGGTTGACGATGACCATAGCGTTTGCGAATATTTTTTTTGGCTTTGTAGTGAAATACCAGAATTTTTTTATCTTTATCCTGATTTTCTACTTTGCAAGTCACTTTATAACCTGCAACATAAGGGGTTCCTACCATGGTTTTATCTCCACCGAGCATAAGCACTTTGTCAATGGTGATCGTTGAACCAACCTCAGCCGCAATTTTTTCTACTTTGACTCTGTCGCCTTCTTGAACTTTGTACTGCTTACCACCGCATTCGATTATTGCATACATTTTAACACCTCCCCGCATTAGACTCGCCGAACTCGGCACTCCATCTACAATTGTAAATGGAGTTTAAAGCCTTATCGAACGGTTACATGGGGTCAACCTCACGGATGAAGTTAAAAACCCACAAAAATAATATTACCATGGACATTCCAGGATGTCAATCAACAATTACTGCTTTTGCATAAGTTTTAAAAGTCTTCGTGATTAAAGCGTGAATGGTTTTTCCGATACAACCCCCTGCAGAATCAACATTAATAACATATCCCTCAATTCGCGAAATACCATCTTCCGGATTGGCAATATGATTTTCCGTGATTTTTAAGTCGATAATTTCTCCTTCTTTGACCGGTAAGAACAAGGCTTCAATTTCAGCCTTTGTTCCACTTGCCAGCAAGTGGACTTGATCGACTGCTAAATTTTCCTGTCCTTTGATGAAAATCGTTTTATTCAAAGCATGTTCGGTCTTATCAAGATTTGCTCCACCAGGACCGATTAAAATCGCGGCAATTTGAGGATTTACGCCTATCAAAAGGGCTTCTTTTTTAGTACAATTCGCAATTTGTTGAATGTTTCGCATCGCCTTTTGAGCAAAACTATCGAGGGATGGCACATAACCAACGCCATCACAATTTTCGCATTCTACTTGCAATATTTCACGGAGACTTTGTTTAACTTTCTTTCTAGTTATTTCCAATAACCCCAGGGATGTAAATCCTAAGATATTAATTTTGGTCTTATCCTGCTGAAGCTCGGAAGTTAATTTGGCAATTACTTGGTCCCGTTCTTCATCCGAAACCATATCAATAAAATCAACGATAATAATACCACCCAAATTTCGTAACCGAATTTGTTTGGCAATCTCCACTGCGGCCATCATATTGGTTTGAAAAACAGTATCTTCTAAATTAATGGATCCGGTAAATTTACCGGTGTTAACATCAATAACAGCTAATGCCTCTGTCTGATCAAAAACTAAATAAGCTCCGCAATCGAGCCATACTTTTTTCTTTAAAGCTTTTTCCAACTGGGGTTCCACATTAAGAGCATCAAATAAAGGAGTTTCATCACTATAAAGTTGAATGCGGTTTTTACATGATGGGGCTAAACTTTTAACAAGTTCGGTTGCTTTCGTATAAGCATCAATTTCATCAATGAGTAATCGGTTAATATCCTTACTTAAATAATCGCGCAAAATGCGGTATAGAAGATCATGATCACGGTAAAGCAAAGAAGGGCAGGATCCTTTTTTTACTTTCTTTTGAATTTTTTTCCATACATTGACTAAGAATTCATAATCGCTTTGTAATTCCCCGGCCTCAACTTCTTCAGCCGCAGTCCGAATAATGACACCCACTCCAGGCCCTTTAAACGAAGCCACGATGGACTTAAGACGTTCACGTTCGGCTTCGTTCTCAATTCGCCGTGAAATTCCCACATATTCGATGTTTGGAAGAAATACCAAATATCGTCCGGGGATGGTAATTTGAGTAACGACTCTGGCTCCTTTCGTTCCCATTGGTTCTTTGATCATTTGCACCATCAATTCTTGACCTTCGTGCAATAAATCTTTGATTGAAATATTCTTTACATGTTCATTGTTGTTGGTTTCATTATCCTTAGCGATTACATCGTCAATATAAATAAAAGCGTTTTTTTCCTCACCAATGTTAATAAAAGCAGCCTGCATTCCCGGCAATACATTCTCGACTTTTCCCAAATAAATATTACCGGCGCGTCGCTGTTCATCCTGACGCTCAACATTAAATTCAACTAAATTACCATCTTCTAAAATTGCCACTCGGACTTCATTGATGCCTATATTAATTAAGATATCTTTATTCATCGGTTACCCCCCGGCTTTAACACAAATCCAACGGCCTGGTTATTAAACCTTTTTCTTCATGCCATAAACTAATTCTGGCAACACTCATGATTTCAACAGGATGAGGAATATTAGAGGTTATATCTTCGGGACGTAAATTGCCTCCACTTCCGATCTCCCCGGTAAAACGAAGCTCCAGGATGAATTTTTGAGCGTCAATTACCTCAATAGTTAAATTATGCAGCCAAGGACGAATGTTTACTAATTTTTGGCCGTCTTTTGAATAACGTGTAATCACAAACTCCGGCAAATTCATTAACTGGTTAAGCCATTCGATAACTTTGGAGCATTCTTCGGGTGTCGTTTTCAGATGAATGGCATAAATCGCGCGGTTGATAATTGCATTTAAAGGTTTAACATGATGCTGAGTATTAATGCGCACAATTGCAATGGCCTGAATACCTTCAGGCAATGAGCGATTTAAATCCATTTTGATTTCTTCTGGTTCTATGTCTTTTAACAATTGAAAATCAAGATATTCATCATTACTACAGATACCTACCGCTAAGGCAGGTCCAAAACTTAATTTCGGATGAGGATGAAATCCTTCCGAATAAGCAAGCGGAAGCTGGGCCCTTCTGAAAGCCCGTTCCATGGTGCGAATCAATTCAAGATGAGAAAGAAACTTTAAGCTTTTTTCTTTACTAAATCGAAGTCGATATTCATACATCGAATTCACCGGCTATACTTTTTTTAATATCAAGTGTAGAACAAACACCGCAATTAGAGCAAACAGCGTTTCGACAGTCTGGAGTTAAAACCGCGGCTAAAGCCCGCTCCCACTCTTTTTTTAAAAAATCCTGACTAATGCCGCTATGAATATGAGCCCAAGGCAAAATTTCATTCATAGAACGTTTACGGATATAAAAATCGGGGTCCAGATTACTTGCTGCAAAAACCTCCATCCACAGTGGGTAGTTTAATTGGTCACTCCAACCATCGAATTGAGCCCCTTTTTGCCAGGCTTGATAAATAATAGAACCCAGGCGGCGGTCGCCGCGGGCAAAGATTCCTTCCAACCGACTCATCTGAGGATCGTGCCAACTGAGTTCAATATGACGCCCTCGTAGATGTTCCTGGAAATAACGTTGCTTTTTAATTGTCTCTTCAATCGAAATTTGGTCCTGCCATTGAAAAGGAGTATGGGATTTGGGTACAAATGTCGATATACTAGCAGTGATACGGAGAGCGCTGGCTTTGGGATGAATCTTTTTTCCTATTTTAAAAACAGATTCCACCATTTCAACAATCCCGGCCAGATCTTCTTCGGTTTCGGTTGGTAAACCAATCATAAAATAGAGCTTTAATTTTTGCCATCCAGCCTTAAAGGCAGCTTCAGAGGCATTAAGCAAATCGGCGGCGGTGACCCCTTTATTGATAACACAGCGCAGCCGGTCAGAACCAGCTTCCGGTGCAAATGTTAGACTGCTTTTGCGGGCACTTTGAAATTTCGATGCCAAATCAACTGAGAAAGAATCAATCCGCAAGGAAGGTAAAGAAATGTTGACACCTAAAGGGTTAAAGCAGGCGCATGCTTGACTGATAAGCTGTTGAATATGGCTATAATCAGCGCTGCTAAGAGAGGTTAATGACAATTCATCATATCCGGTATCTTTTACCAAGTTTTGTAGAGCATTCATGACCACTTCCGGGGGCTTTTCACGGACCGGACGATAAATCATTCCGGCTTGACAAAAACGGCAGCCTCGGGTGCAACCCCTTTGGATTTCAAAAGTTATTCGATCATGGACAATATCTAAATAGGGTACCAGCCATTTTTCAGGATAAAAGACCGTTTTGAAATCCTTGACTACGGCCCGGACCGGTTCAGGGCCCGCTAAATTTTTAATTTCGGAAATGGTACCATCGGCTTGATAATGAATCTGAAAATGGGATGGAATATAAACACCGGGAATTTTTGCTAATTCATCCAATAAGTTGGACCGAGAGAGACCGGAGCATTTCCAATTACAAATAATTTTGCAAATATCCACCATAACTTCTTCGGCTTCCCCGATAAAAAAGCAATCGAAAAAGTCTGCCAAAGGTTCCGGATTATAAGTACAAGGGCCGCCCCCGATAATAAGCGGATCCGCTTCGGTCCGGTCTTTACTTAAAACCGGTATCTTGCCAAGGTCTAAGATAGTAAGTACATTCGTATAACTGAGTTCATATTGTAAAGAGAAACCAACCATGTCGAACTCGTAGAGTCCGCGCTTATTTTCCAACGAAAAAAGCGGTAAATCTTTTTTGTGAAGCAAGGCTTGAAAATCAGGCCAAGGTGCATAGACCCTTTCAGCCAACATGTCCGGTTGAGAGTTAATTAACTCATAAAGTATTCTTAGGCCTAAATGCGAAAGTCCTATTTCATAAACATCCGGAAAGGCCAAAACAGCTTTGAAATCTGTGGTTGTCCAATCTTTAACCTTACAATTATATTCTCCGCCGATGTAACGCCCGGGTTTACTGACTTCATTCAAAGAACTTTCGATATCTTCCCATACATGCTGACTTTGCTTTGCCGCCAACCCGATTCCTCCAATAATTTCCTAAATGAAAGTGTAGGATTATTCTATCTCATCTGATAGTATTCTGCAATATATATTCGGGGATGCTTTTTCGGCAATCAGGTTAAATGTTACGTCATAGCCTTGGTTTAATAAGGAATCCCAAGCGGTTTCTTCACTTATTATAGTCATTTTTTGTTTCGAATCCAAGCTGAAAAAAAGAAGGTAATCATTAGCCCCATAATATTGCAATGGTAATCTCACTAGACTGTTTGGTTCCACAAGTATGGGTCTAATTCGTAAAAATCCTTTGGATGCCAAACGATTCTTTTTATGTTGCAGTGTTTTTAAAACCAAATTGAATGGAGGCATTTTAAAATAGAATAACTGAAAAAATAAAAATACTGCGATCAATATATATAATATCCCTGTTTGACTTCGAAATAAACGACTCAATCCAAAAATAAAAAATAAAAAATCAATCCCAATCGTTATGACCTTTACAATTCGATGAGAAATTTGTAAACCAAGATTTTTGTTAAGCCAGGCGTGGAGAATACGACCACCATCAAGAGGCTGGGCTGGGATTAAATTAACAATTCCAATTAGGATATTTATGTGCAGCCAATCATTTAAAAATTGATTCTGGATACCAAGAAGACCTAAATAGACTACGCCTCCAGCCATTAATAAATTGGCTAGTGGACCTGCCAAAGCGATTATATATTCAGCTTGTGGATTAAGCGCGAAAGAAGGATCAACTTTCAAACACCCTCCGAGTGGACCAAAGGCAAGTTCCTGGACTTTATAACCTAAAAGTTCGGAACTAAG
>DNPQ01000360.1:0-826 GCA_003501335.1 Bacillota bacterium | reverse complement strand
AAAATGCAGAGAAATAGAAAAGAAAGTCCGGCTTTCCATCTGAAATGAAACATTGATTAACTAGCCAGTAATGATAAAGGATCAACTGACTGGTCATAGTCCTTGATTTCCAATAATAAAATGGGGCCTTTCTCTTGATCGGGCCGATTAATTTGGGCGATAGGATCACCAGCCTTTACCTTTTGACCGATTTTGACCTGAACCGATCCTAAATAAAAATAGTTTGAACTCCATCCATTATTATGACTGACAACGATTTGCCAACCCTGAGCAGGCTGGTGCTTAATTTCAGTAATAATTCCATCAGCCACCGCTAAGACTGTAGAATCCGGAAGAGCGCTAATTTCGATTCCAGGTTGAAAATTTTTTGTTTTACGAATGACATCATAACGCCAACCGTATCCCTTAACAATGCTGCCTTGAACCGGCCACACCGAGTTTTGAAAAACTTGGTGAGCTTGCTTTTTTTCCAAAGAGGCAGTCACATCCATATCATCAGCCACATTCTGTCTAGCAAATTGATTTTTGGTAATAGCTTCTAAGCGGACTAAATTACCGACATTTCCGATCATACTTTTCCAAAGTTTGGAATTGGTGATTTTACCAAAGGTGTTCGCAGAAGATGAAGTAATTGCCGCATGCATTCGTTCTTTTACCCATACCAACCAAGGCTGACGACTGTGGGAAAATGTTAATAATAAAATAAGGCAACTAATAGTAATGATCGTTTGATAAAGAAGAGTTGAAAATAATTTAAAGTTGGGCTCCTCAGGAGAGTTTGATTCCAAAGTAGGCTCCGCGGGCTCTGTTTCCGCATCAAAGGAAT
>DNPQ01000565.1 GCA_003501335.1 Bacillota bacterium | reverse complement strand
TACATTTTATGCCGCTCTCCCTTATAGCATCAAGGAGCCGCAAAGTACCAATGGCATCAGTTTCAGCGGTATATTCAGGAACCTCAAAAGAAACCTTGACATGGCTTTGAGCGCCTAAATTGTATATTTCATTGGGTCCAATTTTTTCAATAAGCCGGTTTAAATTACTTGAATCAGTCAAATCCCCGTAATGAAGGAATAATCTCTTATTTCCAATCGCAGGATTTTCATAAAGGTGATCAATCCTTTTGGTATTGAAAGTACTCACACGCCTGATAATTCCATGGACTTCATATCCTTTATCTAATAAAAACTCTGTCAAGTAGGAGCCATCCTGCCCTGTAATTCCTGTTAATAAAGCCTTTTTCACCTTAATATCCCCCCGATTATTGCCTTCAATTCATCCACTAGAACATTGCAAATTTAACCTTTGTTATGATTAGCGCTATGTTCTAATACGCCCCTTTTCTTCCCAATACAGCTCCCACCGTCCGAATTAACAATGTAATATCAAGCCATATCGACCAATTTCTTACATACCAAGATTCTAAAGAAAGCCGCCCATTAAAAGTAATCTCATTTCTTCCTCCAACTTGCCATAAGCCCGTAATCCCAGGTACGGTTTCCAAAATAACCTTTTTATAATACTTCATCCGTTCCTGTTCGCTCGGCAAATAAGGACGAGGGCCGACTAAACTCATATCACCTTTAAGAACATTTATTATCTGAGGTATCTCATCCAAGCTAAATTTACGCAACCATTTGCCTACTCGTGTCGCTCGGGGATCATAGGCTCGAAGCTTGGCGTATTGTCGCCATTCCTCGGCTGCTTCCGGATATTTTGTGAGATGCTCTTGCAATATTTCTGCTTCATTGATATACATGGTCCGAAATTTATAACATTTAAATTTCTTTCCATTTTTCCCCAGACGCCTACCGGCATGAATTGTTGGACCGGGAGAATCTATTTTTATGAATATTGTAATCAGCAACATCAACGGTAATGCAATCAAAGAAAAAAGCGAACCAAAAATTAAATCAAAAACTCTCTTAAAAAACCGATTACGAAAACCCAATAAATTATTACGCACCCGGAGCATAACAGTTTTTTGGTCAAAAAAGAAATCCGTTTCCAGATTGCTCAAAGGTAAACCCTGTAAGTCAGGCATAATCCCTAAATGTTTCACCAAAGGCTGTACCCGATAAATCAATCGTAGCAATTCAGCCCGCTTCAATTCGGGTAAAGCGATAACCACTTCCGATACACCGCTTGTAATAATAACCTCTTCCAAATCATTCAACATATGTGATCCCAATTGTTCTTTTCGCAAGGAATAATTGGGGGAATATTCTATAATATCCACGATTTTATATCCCAGACCTGGTTCGGCGGCAAAACTTTGCCGTAAGACCTCTATGGTCTCTCTGCTCCCAATAGCTACTACCGGTTGACGCCAGGGCCCGATTGCAACCAAAATCCGTTTAATAAAATACCGGACAAAGACTAAATAACAACTGGAATATAGCCAGACAAATCCGATATAAAGCCTAGATAAAAATTGGGATGTTCCTCCCAAAAACAGACTTCCTACTGTCAATAAAGTCGCAAAGGTACATACTTTGATTAATTTAGCGGAACTTTCCCAAAAAGGGAGCCTGCGATGATACAACTGTTCATAACAGATTAGGCCAATAAACAAAAAAGGAATAAACAGATAAAAATATTGGTATTTCACGCCAAAGAAGAATTTCCAGGACAATGGTTGCGATACCATAAACATCCTTGTCCAAAAAGCGCTTTGAATCGCCAACAAAACGGCTATGTAATCGAAAACTAATAAAATTAAAACTGCGAGATGTTTCCTCAGGGATTCAATTAGGTGCGACTTTAGCCAAGATATAGAGGAGACTTGCGGGACCGAATCGATAAATTCGCTTTCAAACATATCCATGTCCGATTCAAGAAGCCCTTGATCCCTCTTAAGTGCTTGCAAATTTTCCACTGGCACCAAAAGTCCCCCCCAGGAATATCGCAACTTTTTTGATAATTTTATGTATTATTGATTTGAATTATGATAATTTTTTAGTTATTTTGTTGAAGGCCAATACCGTTATATATTTCAATCCAATAAAGTTAAACAAATCTGTACTCTACCACAAAACAAATATAGTATTTTGCATTCTTTGTGACAAAGTAATATTTTGTGTTATAATTATTCTTTATTAGTTGAATATACTAAATATTCTTCATTTCATTATTGGCCTTAATTTATCAGTTTATACCCCCTTTGTAATATTTATTATTTCAGTCTTAACCCCTGACGCTATAAACCTCCTTCAACAACTAGTAAAGATACTCACTATAGTCTTTATCTTATCTGGACTGCCTTTGCTTTTTGTTTTGGCATTCTTCCCCATAATAATAGTAATAATACGAATATTCCTCCAATACCTCTACCCTGTTTAATACCACTCCCAACAATTTCCCATTGGCTTTTAAAATCAAATCCTTGGCATGTTGCGCCATCTCCGGCCGAACCATCCCTGCGGCAATCACCATAATTACCCCATCGACCCGTGATGCCAACACACAACCATCTGTGACAGCTACAATAGGTGGAGTGTCCAATATTACATAATCATATTGAGATTTCAAATCCTCAAATAATGAAAGCATTCGAGACGAACCAAGCAGTTCCGAAGGATTGGGTGGAATAGGCCCACTGGTCAATAAATGAAGATTTGGGACCTTTGTTTCCTGTATCAAACTTTTTAAAGGTGTATCCTCTACCAAGGCGTTGGTAAAACCGCGATTAGGTTTTGAAAAAATATGGTGTAAAACCGGTTTGCGAAAATCGCAATCGGCAATGATAATCTTCTTCCCGGATTGCGCCAAGGCTATAGCAGTATTTGCAGCAGTGGTAGACTTCCCCTCAGCCGGTCCGGTACTGGTAAACATAACTGCCTTTAGCTCACTATCCCGTTTGGAAAATTGAATATTCGTACGTAAAGTTCGGTAAGCTTCCGCAATCGGTGATTTGAGCTGATCATGAACGATAAGTTGATGATTATCCATTTCAAAACCTCACCTTTTTTTGATTAATTTTTACCAATCGGATTGTAATATAAATCAACACTTAAAATTAGCCCGAAATTAAGCCTTTTCTTCTTTTTCATTTTTGGGAATTAATTTACCGATCTGTTTCCTCAAACGGCGCTGATCCATAGCTGCGCTTTGCTCAAAATCCGGAATATTGCCTAAGACCGGAAGATCAAGGTAATAATCGATATCATCGCCATTATTGATTGTCTTGTACAAGTATTCAAGCGCGAAAGCCAAACCGCTCCCGGCAAGCAGGCCAAGAAAAGCACCCATCAAAATATTCATCCTCTTATTCGGTTTAATCGGTTTATCCGGTAATACCGCCCGATCCACAATCTGGACATCGGTTGGTTGCATCACTTCACTAATTTTGGCCTCTTCTCGCCGCTTTGCAAGCATTACGTAAATATCCTGCGCCAATGAATCATCCCGCATTAAGCGAGCCAAATCCTGCTCTTTTGCAGGCAACTTCGTAAGATCCTCTTCTCCCTCTGTAGTAATTTTATTCAGTGCAGCAGTCTGAGCATTGGCCGCAGCAATCTCTACTTCAGCCTGGATCTTCCCTTGCAACAAACCTTGATAAATTGGATTCATCGAAGGCGTCTCAGCATTAATGACCCGGGCAATTTCGGTATTCAATTTGTTCCTGGTTTCTTCGATTTCAGCTCGAGTGGCAATAACTTTGGGGTGCTTATCAGTATAATTCGGCAATAAGCTGACCAGTTCCACTTCCAAATCGGCCAGCTTGGCTTTGTACTGCTCGATCAAAGGGCTATCAGCGATGAATTCCCCTTTTTCTTGAGATATTTGCTTCTGAGCAGATTCCAGCCTCGCCCGAGAAGCAGCCAGATTCACCGTATTTTCGGCTTTTAATTCATTCAGTTTGGAAAGATTATCCACCAAGGCTTGGGTTTCAGCTTCAGGGGCGACAATTTGTTGTTGTCGTTTAAATTGTTCCAATGCATCCTCAGCTCGATCCAAATCCTGTTTGGCTTCAATCAGACGTTCTCCGATAAAATCACCCACAGCCGCATCTTCAGAACGTACTAATGTCGTCAAGCGTGCTAAAAAGCAATCCACCAAAGTATTGGTACCCGATTTAGCTTCTTTAGGGCTGCCGGCTTGAACTTTTATTTTTAGGATTTCTGTATCCTTCACCGGCTCTGTAGTGATCCGATCGAGCATATCCTCATAACGGACTTTTTTTGATTTTCCACTTTGAGTCTTGACAATCATATCCTCGACTACAGTCCGGCTTTTCAAGATCTCAGCATAAGTTGACATCAACTGTTGCGTCACCAGGGTGTTGCCTATAGGAACATCTGCCAATAACGAATCTGCCAAATCTTTTGGTTGCTTGATTCGTAAAGTGGTTTCCGCCTCATAAGTTGGTGGAATTAAAAAACTTATTACTCCCGCAACAAAAACAGCAATCAAAAAGATACATACCATCAATCGAACCCTTTTCCGAATCACTCGAATAATATCAGCCAAGTCTAAAGTCATTTCAGTATCGTCAAATTTAGAATCACTCACTTTTGGCCTCCAATTGCAATTTAAGGTTCTTGTAATTCCCCTTAGAAAATTTTAATTGTTCGATATAATCTTGATTTCATACGCAGCCGTGATATAAGGTAAAATATCTTTAATAAAGTCTAGACCATTACTGGCTAAATAAACCACATCTCCCTCATCAAGCTCTACATTTTGCGTCAGATCCCCTTTTTTTAATAAATCATTTAGATTAATTTTTTCATACCTACCGTCTTTTTTATGAACCACATAAACTGTTTTTTTAGCTGCATAGTGAGTAAAGCCGCCGGCCATTCCGAGAAAGTCAAGTACTTTATGGCTTTTTGCAATTTCATACATTCCGGGCTTGTTCACCTCTCCTAATACATAAGCCCGAACAGTCCGCATTTGGGTCAAATTTACAGTAACCCGGGGATTTTGAATATAAACGTTTAAACCGGAAGTAAGCTTTTCAGCCAATGTTCCGGGAGTCAATCCTTCAACCGTTATCTCTCCAATTAGCGGGAAAGCTATTTTACCATCGGGACGAACCATCAAATCTTTTTCCTGCAATTCATCATAGCCCCAAACATTGATATCAATTGCATCCCCGGGTCCCAAGTCATAATCATCAGCTTGGGCTAAGCTCCCTAAAGATAGAATCAAAATAAGCAAACTCAAGAAAACTATTGCAAAGTGTTTCATAGATCCTCCAGCCAAAAAAATTTGTAACATTTTTCGTATTTCAAATTCAAATTATAACAGCTTCCAATAATTCTCTTTGTTGATTTTTATAAGATAGAAAAATTTTAATTGAGAGATTTAGCTTGCTTTTCCGATAAAATACTGCAAAAAATTTGTCTATACAGAATTCCTGATAAATTCATACCCTCGCGTACATTATCTTTGAAACCAATGTCTTATCTGAACCAACGATCGGCAAAGGATGGGTTCTTGGGTAGACGAAACATCGATACTTTGATCGGTAATAATCCGTTTTGGGTTTTCCACCAGCAAAAGCTTAGCTTGTTTTTCCCCCACCCAATGAATAATTTTCACAGCTGCCTCCTGTAATTGAGGGCGCCTGTAATTCACTCCATGGGCATCCGAACCAATACAATGAACCAAATGCTGTTTTAAAAATAATTCAGCAGTGGCTTGAACCCGTTCTCCCATCCGTCCTAGAAGACTTGATCCATTCATTTGAGTGATAACGCCTTTCTCCACCCACTTTCGCAATATTTCCGGATACTTAGCGAGCTCCGGATGGCGTTCGGGATGGGCCAAGATTGGAACCATTCCTTTCAGTTGAAGCGAAAAAAAGAAATGATCTGCAAAAAATGGAATTTCCTGCGACGGCAACTCCACTAATAAATAACGGCTACAATTGATACAATAGGGCCCCGGCTCAGATAACAGCTTTAAAATCTCAAGACTCATCGCTACTTCTGCTCCGGGATAAATAGCGATTTGAACGCCTGATTGAAGCGCTTCTTGCCGTAACAATTCATAACCACTTTTAATCTCCTGCCACGAAGGGAACCATTTACCTTCTATAACATGTGGAGTTACAACTACAGCGGTGGTTTGATGTTCCTGTGCCATTTGAAGCATTGCCACGGAAGTTTTTAAATCGGGAGCGCCATCATCAAAACCGGGTAAAACATGGGTATGAATGTCGATCATTAGATTCTCCTATTCTTTACAAAGCTTACAAAACGGTTTACTGATTATGCCTATCGGTAATTACTTTAAACCAAAGGGCTATCTAGATTTACCATATTCTTGACGATCCCCGTGTCGGTTTATAATAGAAAAAAATACTTCTATTATTTTCTAATCAACTTTCTTCCGTAAAAAGCCGATAAAACTTGTTTTTAGGCTAATATTTTGAAGTACCAAACTAGAGCAAGTTATTTTAATACTATGTGTTATCTCAAATTTATTTTTTAACTACTTAGACTCTAAAAGATATATGGATATTAAATTACAATGGCGTTACCGGCTTAATCACGACCTCTAAATTCAAAGTATTATCTTGAAGCTTTTTTTTAAGTAATTCACTGATTTGCAGAGCCAAAACCTTACTTCCAACAGCCGCAGTTAGAGGTAATAATATTGCCAGATGTCGCTGATCGAGCCTGCAAAAAATATCAGATTTTCGCAATCTCTGGTATACAATCGACTCAAGCTCTTCCGTAATGACTACTCCATTTTGACTGCTATTTCCCACAGCGTTTTGGGCCAGTCCTAAGACGATTAGACTGGATTCTCCCCCGGTTCTAGCCAAGCGCCGGCGTTCAAACAATAAAAAATTCCAAAAAAAATCCACCTCACAAACCATGGGTCCGCTCTCTTTGGCCAGCATTTCCATTTTACCTTCCATAATACGTTTACCAGGCGAATCAGTATTAGGATCCCGCAATTGTTTATAAAGGCTCTTCCATTCTTGTGAAGGCTTGACCCCTAATTCCTTATAGAGAAAACTTGAATAGTAACTGTAAAGCTCAGCGGCAGCTTTGAGTTTTCCCATTCCAAGAAATGATTTCATCAATAAGATCTGTAACTTTTCCGCATAAGGATCGATTTTAAGAGCTTCTTTTAAAAATGAACCGGCTTTATCCCATTCTTTCGTTTCTAACAGCCATCGAGTAACCTCTGCTGTTGCATCAATAAATAAACGCCGGTAATATTCACGCGGAACCAGCGCCCATTCCAAATCCGGGTCTTCTGCCAAATAATCGCCTTCATAAAGGGATAGTGCTTCCAGATAAAGCTCCGTTGCCTTGCTGCGATTACTATTACCCAATTGATGAGCGCTGGTACACAAACCTTCAAATTCATCAACATCCAGCCAATAAGGGGCATGCAAATTAAAGGCACAACTATCTTTGGAATAAATAATATAAGATGACCTTTGATAACCAATACGATGCGGTTCCAACAATGATTTCAGCCGGGAAATCGTGGTACGCAAAGTGGCCGTATCATTAAGAAGGCTATCGGGCCAAAGAAGTTCCATAACTTTTTCCGTTTGAATCGCTGAACCCTTATGACCCATCAAATATTTAAACAGCAACCATATTTTATGCTTACTGACGATTCCAATTGCTTGCTGCTCTCCAGGCCTGACCACCCGGAATACGCCTAAACAATATATCCTCAATACCGATGATTGCCGGCTCATCGCTTCCAGGTTCCATTGAGCTTCGCTCAATCGATTCGCCTCCCAAGTCTCTTTCAAAAATTATTTTTTCTTATTTTAAAAAGTTATCTTAGCCCGGCGTTTTTTTATATATCGGCTCTGCTACCATAAAAAGTCGGGATGAATACCATTTGAAAACTCCAAATAAACTTACCATATTATTCAGAATCCTTATGTCGTATTCCAATAGAATTCAAACCTTTTATTCCGTTTCTATCAACTATTCTCCGCAAAAAAACAATAAAAAAAGGCCGTCTCTAAGAGACAGCCTTTTTTTGAAGAGTTAAACCGATTAAAAAAATCTTAGCTTATTGAACTCCATAAAAGCATCAAATTAAGCACCACTACTAGTATAGCAACCAACCATAAGATGGTCCGATCAAGTCGGGAATTTGCGAACTTTCCCATCACTTTAGGTGAAGATGTGAGATAAATCTGTAAAAAGATAGTCACCGGCAATTGAATGCTAAGTAACATTTGTGAATAAATCAATCCTTGAAGAGGATTTGTAATAAAAAAAATCGACAGTAGCGCCGGGATAAACGTCACTAATACACCGGTTTTAGTATGTATATCATCGATATTGTATGGCTCTCCAAAAATCCCGGCAAAAATAGATCCCCCTGCCATCCCGGCGGTAACAAGGGCGGAAATACCAGCAAACAATAAAGCGAAAGCAAAGATAATGGAAGCGAAGCTCCCAAGGAGTGGTTTTAACATCTGCCCGGCCTGCGCAAGTTCGGTAACAGGAATCTGATACTTGAAAAAGGTTGCAGCCGCCACTAAAATCATAGCACTATTGATGGCCCATCCTACCAGCATGGAGAAAGACGTATCCCAAAATTCATATTTCAAATGCTTCTTGATAATTGACTCGTCAGCCAAGTTGTATTGCTTGCTTTGAATGATTTCCGAGTGCAAAAATAAATTGTGAGGCATCACAATGGCCCCCAAGACACTCATCACAATGATCATGGAACCATTTGGAAAATTCGGCGTGACCCATCCCTTTAGCGCTTCCTGCCAATGTAAATGTACCAAAGTTAGTTCAAAGATGAAGGATAACCCAATTAATGAAACAAGACCGATTATCCACCGTTCTAATTTCCGATATGAATTTGAAAACAACATCCACCCTACCAAAAGTACTACCAACGCAGCCCCAGCCTTTATCGGCAAACCCACCAACATATTCAGGGCGATCGCTCCACCGAGAATTTCGGCTAAAGCAGTGGCATTAGCCGCTACAACCGCCGAACCTAAAACGCTTCGGCTTTGCCAAGGCTTTAAAAAGAAAGTGGTCGCTTCTGCTAAACAATAGCCGGTAACGATGCCCAAATGAGCGGCATTATGTTGCAAAACAATCAACATGAGGGTACCTAGGGTAACCACCCATAACATCACATATCCGAAACTAGAACCAGCTGCAATATTTGTCGCCCAATTGCCGGGATCAATAAATCCCACAGTAACCAACAGTCCCGGTCCAATATATTTGATAAAATCTAGTGCCATTAATTTGATATTCGAATGCTTTTTTAAAAATGAACCTTCCATGAGCTTCCCCATCATTTCATAAAAAAGATATTTCTCTGAAGAATATCTTTTCGCGATCCTTTC
>DNPQ01000575.1 GCA_003501335.1 Bacillota bacterium | reverse complement strand
AGATAAGATACAACTTGTCCCATATAAGCAGGATCATCCTGTCCTTTAATGACATATTCATCACCCATGATTTTAAAGATGAATCGTCCCTCTTCATTTTCGAGATTTTTGCGTTCTATCATTTTCAACACCTCTATTATCGGTATCGGCAAATTCCCGGAGTCTGCCATAATAAATTTTTCTTTCATTAAAAAAACTCCTTCATTTGAAGGAGCCTACTTGAATTACCAATCCGAAAACATAAGGAATAATCAATATGAAACTGCTAAATATCAAGTAACTGCACCATATCTGCCAGGGAAACTTGGGCCGCCCCATTTGAGCCCAATACTTACGAATAAGGGTCAAATAATGAAGCCATGATATTTTATGATTCATTTCCCCGTCCTGTTTCACGGATTGCCATTGAATGTAATGATCAATCTCCAAATCAAGCAAAGCAATATCTTGTTGAATCCAGCGATTTAACTTTATTTGTACGCAGGTATAGAAACCAAGCCCAATAATAACCATGAACATCCATAACAAATAACTATAAAAAAGTGTGTCCAATAAATAAAAGCTTGTCAAATAATAATAAATTAAAGCAGCCAAAAAAGTAAGAATAATTCCCAGAGATACCGTATCTTGCCGTAACGTTCGATAAAGTTGTCTGAACTCCGCACCGTACTTTCTGGTAATGTTCAGCCAAAAATAGAACAAACCGCCAGCATTTTCCAAGAGCAGAGCACTGAAAAATCCCCAAATCAGTGCATCTACTACTTTTAATATGATATAAAACCAGGTGGCTCTTTCGCTCATAAAAACGCTGCATTGTCCACCCAGTGCCAATAAAAAACAAATTCCCCAAAACCAACCCAACCATTTTTCATGACGATATTGGCCGAATAATAAATAACGGCCCAAAAAAATAACAGCAACTAAAATGATTTTGAAATATAAAACAGCTTGAATCTCAAAATAGCTTTTGCTTCCTTCTTTAACATAAAGTCCTATCGAAACTAAAACCCAGATCAGCGTCAATCCAAGACACCAAAGTGCGGTTTTGAGAAAATGTGTCTCCAGCTTAGCCCAAAAATTCTTCATCATTAATGGCCGTATCAACAAAACACCCCCATCCCATTTGATAAAATTTATGTTGGGACGAGGGTTGTTAGACCCATTTTAAATAATTCTGGATACAGACAGTGTAAAGTCTAACCAAATCGAGTGGGCTTGACCCTTTAGCCAGTGTTGGAAACAACTTCATTACACCCGGCTAAAAACCAAGATTGAAGCAGCCACTCAAATTCAAATCATATTTCTGCTAACCTCTTACCAAAGCTCCATATTCTTGGTGTAGATTTGCTAAAAGCTTCTGTTGCAACTCGTTGACTTCATTATCATTTAAAGTCCGTTCTTTGGAACGATAAGTAATACTAAATGCCAGGCTACGCCGTCCCTTTTCAACTTGCTCGCCTTGATAAACATCGAATAAATCAACCTTTTCCACCAAGTCCCCGATAATTTCTTGAATTTTAGCTATAATGGCTTGGGCTGTGATTTCAGTGGAAACAACCAAAGCTAAATCTCTTTGAACTGCCGGAAACTTCGGTAGCGGTTCAAAACGAATAATATCCGTCATTCGGCGTTCATCCAAAGAAGATAGATCTAGCTCAATAAAAAAGGCTCTTTTATTCAACTCATAGCGGGTTCCAATATTCGGATGGATTTGTCCAAAAAAGCCGACCATTTTCCTATTGAGATAAATATCAGCCGATTGCCCAGGATGAAAAAATGGCTGGGTGGAGGGCTTTAAAATGATTTCCGGTAATCGGAGCCTTTCAAAAATCAGTTCCACTATTCCTTTAGCGTCAAAAAAATCCACTTCTTCACGGCTTTGATTCCAACCGATTTCCCGCTTTCGCCCCATCAGAGCGATTCCCAAATGAAGGGGCTCTTCCGGAAGGGTTTCACCAGATTTCGGCCAGTAAACCCGGGCAATTTCATAAACTGAAATATCCGATTGACGCCGTCTAGTATTAAAAGCGAGTACCTCCAAAAGATGATGAACCAAATTTGTCCGCATTACAGCCTGTTCTTCATTCAATGGCACCATAAGATGAATAGTATTTGCCAAAGAATCCAGTGAAGCTATCCCTAATCTTTCAGCAGCCGTTGCTGCATATAAACTGTACGTCATGAC
Source organism: Bacillota bacterium (assembly GCA_003501335.1). Lineage (GTDB taxonomy): Bacteria > Bacillota > UBA4882 > UBA8346 > UBA8346 > UBA8346. Next base: position 5,149 of record DNPQ01000575.1, on the reverse strand, counting down.
TTCTGAAACTCCGATGCCCTGGAGCAATTTTCTACAGTTTTGTTGCATCTTTTGAAAAGAAGTCAAGGATCCAATCATGGTACTTTCAGGAATCGTAGCTGTAATATTATTGTAACCATACAAACGAGCAACTTCCTCAGCCAGATCGGCCATATAAGTTACATCTTGCCGATAGGTGGGTATGGTCACCTCTATATTGTCATGAGCTTCCACTTTAACTTCAAAAGTAACCCGTTCCAAATAATCCTTAATTTTAGCACCTGGAATATTCGTGCCAAGCCACTCATTAATCCGGGATGCACTGGTATGTATCGTCACTGGGGAAATTACTTTCGGATACTGATCCAAGTAGCCTTTAGCCACCTTTCCGGCACCCAGCTCTTCCACCAATTGGGCAGCCCGGTTCAACGCTTTTAGAACCCCATTGGGATCAATGCCCCGTTCAAAACGGATCGCAGCCTCCGTTTTCATGGCCAATTGTTTTGCGGTCCTTCGAATACTGGAAGGACTAAAATATGCCGCTTCCAAAAGCATGTTTTGAGTTTGGTCTGTAATCTCACTGGTACAACCGCCCATAACCCCCGCTACACACAGACCGTTTTGGGGATCGGCAATTAACAGATTCTCTGGAGTAAGCTCTCTTTCAATATCATCCAACGTGACTAATTTTTCCGCAGCAGCTGCCCGACGCACTTTAATATGATGCTCCGCAATATGGTCCAAATCAAAAGCGTGGAGCGGCTGATTGTATTCCAGCATTACATAATTGGTAATATCCACAATATTATTAATCGGTCGGACCCCTGCTGCTTTTAAACGCTGCTGTATCCATCTCGGTGAGGGACCAATTTTCACACCATTCACTACCCGCGCCGCATAACGGGGACAAAGGTCAACATCGACGATCTCAACTTTAGCCTGTTGTTCAACGGAATGGCCCTCTTCTTTGAGAGTAATCGGTTTCTCCATAAACTTTTTATCAAGAATTGCCGCCACTTCCCGGGCTACTCCAATCATTCCTAAACAATCCGGCCGGTTGGCCGTTAACTCCAGGACCAGAACTTGGTCGGTTTCTCCCAGCGCTTCAGCGACCGAAATACCAAGCTTGATCGAATGATCGGTAAATATCCAAATACCAGTGGACTCTTTTTCTAGACCTAATTCCGCGCCGGAACAAAACATACCCTGAGATAAGACCCCTTTAAAATTAACCTCATCAATTTTTTTACCGTCGGGGAGGATTGCTCCAGATAAGGCCAACGGAACTAGATTACCAATTGCCAGATTCTTTGCGGCGGTAATAATTTGTTTTACACCCCATAGACCGGCATCAGCTTTAACAATCAAAAGATTATCGGCTTGCTGATGTTTATCTAGGCTAAGTACTTTCGCAGTAACAATTCCCTCATACTTGGCAGCTTGGTCTTCAATTTCTTCAACTGCAATTCCAGACATCGTCATTTTATCAGCCAATTCCTTGACTGAAATGTCCAGATCAATTAATCTTGAAAGCCATTCAAAAGAAACCCGCATCCTCTTACCTCCAAATACGAATCTAATAAATTCCTACAAGCCTGTTAAGTCTAGGAGTCAAAACTGGTTTAAGAAGCGCCAGTCATTTTCATAAAAAACCCGAATATCTTTAATTCCATATTTCAGCATCGCAATCCGTTCCACTCCCATTCCAAAAGCAAAACCTGATACTTTCGCCGGATCATAACCGGACATTTTTAAAACCTTAGGATGAACTGAGCCGGATCCTAGAATTTCTAACCAACCAGTACCCTTACATACCCGGCAACCTTTTCCGGCGCAACCGCAAGATACGTCGACTTCGGCACTGGGTTCTGTAAACGGGAAAAAACTGGGTCTAAGCCGGATTTGCCTTTCCTCACCGAATAACTTCTTGGCAAAGACCGTCAATACTCCTTTTAAATCCCCAAAAGTAACACCTTTATCTACAAGCAAACCTTCCACCTGATTAAACATCGGTGAGTGAGTAGCATCCAAGGCGTCCCTCCGGTATACTCTGCCCGGAGCGATAATCCGGATTGGACCCGGGCAAAAACGTTCCATCGTTCGAACTTGGACCGGGGAAGTTTGTGTCCGTAGTAATATATCCTGGGTTATATATAAAGAATCTTGCATATCTCGAGCAGGATGATCCTGAGGCAAATTCAACGCTTCAAAATTATAATAATCAGTTTCAATTTCCGGGCCTTCAGCAATAGAAAAACCCATGCCCATAAAGATTTCCTCAATGTCCTCCAATACTAATTGAAGCGGATGACCATGACCTACCGACGATTTACGGCCCGGGAGAAAAATATCCAATTCTTCGCTGGCCAGCTTGTGCTGCTGCTCTTGGTCCGCCAATATCCGTCCTCGCTCTGCCAATAAATCTTCAATTCTTTGGCGGGTCTGATTGACCAATTCTCCGATAACCGGCCTTTCTTCAGGTTTTAGATTACCCATTCCCCTTAAAATAGATGTGAGAGAACCTTTCTTACCCAGATATTTAACCCGGATTTCATTTAATTGAGTACTCTCATTGGAAACATTGATTTCGTCCAACGCTTCATGACTGATCTTATCTAATTGTTCCTTCATTCCATCCGACCCCCTGAAACCATAAAATTATTTAATATCATTGGTTTGGATTATCCCCCAAAATAGCTCACGGTTTTTTTCAAAAGATTTGATTTCGTCAGAAAACAGCATAACAGTACCATACCAAGAAATTATTGCCAAACAAATAAAATAAAAAACCTTTCATCCCTATCGGGATGAAAGGTCAGTTTCATTAAACCACCCAAAAATAAGTAGCAAGTACAGGACAGAATCCGATACCTTCTCTAGATAACGGTAGAGCACCGTCGAGGCCTACTATTCGCAGCAAAGTCGCGTATTCAGTCTGCAGTTCAAGAGAGAACTTCCCTTTGTGCAATTGCAAAATTACACAACTACATCGGTCCGGGAAAGGTTCTCAGTCAACGCAAAAATCGCGAACCCTTTCTCCCTGTATCCATTCCGGATGCGGTACTTTTCTCCATCATCACTTTTAAATATGAAATTTTATTCACGCACTCTCTCGCGCAAAGTATTTAAACTAGACTGGTTCTTACAATCTCCCGATAAATCAGATAGGCGGTGATTGAACCTGTAGTCTCAAAGACTTTCCAAAAAAAATCCGCAGACAATGTCACTTCAATATCATCCCCTTTTTCACTGACTGTTGTCGTGAAAACGGTCACCGCAAAGCCTACCAATATTATATCAGAGCCATTTAACTTTGACAAGTCCCTTTGATCGTACGTTGGCGGATAGCTTCATAAATCAAAATTCCGGCTGAAACCGCTACGTTAAGAGACTCTGCGCTTCCAGGCTGGGGAATACTAACCTTCTGTATAGAAAAATTTTCCCATTTGTCCTGCAACCCACTACCTTCATTACCCACTAATATTAAAGTTGGAGCCGTCAAGTCCCACTCATAATAAACTTTATCCGCCTTAGGATCACCGGCTATAATTTGAATATGATTTTTTTGAGCATGCTGGACAATTTGCTCCGGTTCTAAACCACTATGTATTCCCATGTAAAAGATACCGCCCTGACTCGAACGTACTACTTTTCCTTGATAGGGATCTGCAGATTCCGAAGTTAATAAAACTCCATCCAAAGAACTAGCCCAAGCTGTTCTAATGATTGTTCCCACATTGCCCGGATCCTGCAGACTATCGATAACTATCCCCAGGTTTATATGGGATAAATCCATTTCACGATTTTCATCCGGTAGTTGCAGAACTACTAGAATTCCCTGAGGATTTTCGGTTTCACACATCTTGGCAAAAAGCGCTTCTGAAACCTCATAACCCTCAAATTTCCCCTTTAACCTTGCTAGAAGCTGAACCCCCTCCATTGAACCGGTAAGTTTTGCCGACCAAAAAAAATACCGTAGCATTATCCCCGATTTTAAAGCCTCTTGCACTAGGTGAATCCCCTCGGCAAAATATAGTTTCTGCTCCAACCGGCCCTTTTTATGGTGTAAACTGCTTACCATTTTAATAAAATTATTGGAAGCACTGGTAATCAATAAAAAGCACTCCTTAGAACTTGATTATTCATCATAAGATTCTTGGTTGTATTACCGCTAGCAGCCAGTTCCTAGTTAACAATAACAAATAACTGTTTTAAATTTCAAGGTAATTTCTTGATCTGCTCAATACGGGTTCGGATTGCAGGATGGGTCGATAAGAATGTCAGACCTTTTGAAGAGTCGCCATTTTGACGTTGAAACCGTTCCCAGAAATTTAAGATATCCCGTTTATTATACCCTGCCTTTTCCATAATTTCTACCCCATGTCGATCCGCTTCCAATTCAGCTTTCCGGCTATATCCGAGTTGAGATAATCTTAGAGATGCTCCGGCAAGCGCAGACATCTCCTGAGTATTTCCCCAATTATGATGGCTGATTAAAAACAAATTAAATATCATTGAATAACCTACGGATCGATAGAGTGCCTTCATAGCATGATACCGATCAATATGGGCGATTTCGTGGCCTAAAATTCCTGCCAATTCTCCATCACTTTTTACCATGGAGAGAAGCCCCGTATTAATGAAAACATATCCTGCCGGCAAGGCAAATGCATTAGGATCATCATCCCGGACAACTGTAATCGTAAAATTTAATTCCTTATTTCGTTTGCAATTTTTAACCAGACGTCGAAACACATTATGCAAATCTTTTTCTTGGGCTTGCGGTAACTGCACGACAGTTTTTTCTGTGGTTATACTCTGATAGTTACTGAATCCAATGCCTTTTTCCATCCCTAAAGCCCATGAATCCACCAAAGAATTTGCTAAACTCACGGATTGCAGCAACAAAAAACATAAGATCAAGATCGCCAAGTAGCCGATTTTTTTATTAACTCTCATCGTTCCCCCAAGAATAACTTTTACCTTGGATCTTCATTCTTTCTGAGGTTTCCCGTCCAAAAGTTTTTTTCCTGCTGGTCAATATTACCTGAAACCATCCCATTTGATTGATGCGAGCTTTCCATGTTGAAAGTCAATAATAAAAAGGTTCATTATTCAACAAATGAATAATGAACCTTCTTTTTTATTATGATAACTGTCTCTATAAGCC
>DNPQ01000005.1 GCA_003501335.1 Bacillota bacterium | reverse complement strand
GGCATATTGATATTTGGAATTAACTCATATTTTAACTGCATATATCCAAATATACCCAATAAGCTCAATACCATAAACACTACGATAATAAATATCGGGCGTTTGATCGAAAGCTCGGTAATTGTCATAATGGTTGTCTCCTTATTTTAATTCGTTACTTTTACCTTTGCTCCATCGGTGAGGTTGGTTTGACCCAACGTTACAATGCTTTCACCTTCTGATAATCCCTGCAAAACAACCAAATTGGTCCCCAGTTCCTGTCCCGTTACAATATTTCGCAACCTGGCGATGCCATTTTCAACCACAAACACCTGAGGATTGGTGGTATCGTCTTCTATCAGAGCACTTCTGGGAATCATGATCCCATATTGGGCATCATGGGTATAAAAAGTAGCCTGCGCAAACATCCCCGCTTTCAGAGGATGCCCGCCGCTGTTGGGCAATTTGATTTCAACCGGATAAGTATGGGCATCGTCAGCCTTTTGGCCGATACTGGCAATCCTGCCGCTAAATTTAACACCCGGATAAATCTCGGTGGTAATCGTTACCTGATCGCCAAGTTTCAATTTGAAAACATCCGCTTCGGCCACGTTAATGTCTAATTTAAGCGTAGAAATATCAATTACGTTGGCAACTGTGGTCCCGGAGTTTAACATCGTGCCGACCGTCACTGGAACGGAAGTAACGACGCCGGCAATCGGGGAAGTAACTTTACCCAGATCATCAAAGATATCCACCAGATTTTGTCCCGGATAAACATAATCATTGACCTTCACCAATACGCTCGTTATCCGGCCCTGAATTCCGGATACCACCGTTACATCGTTATTGGCAGCGGTTGTTCCAACCAATGTAAAGGTATCACTTAATCTTTCTTTATTAATCTGCATAACGGAGACCGCTGCATCTTCAGCCTGTACTTTATGCATTTTAGCGGCCATTTTAGCTTTATTGCTAAATAAAACAAAAACCATTCCTCCAACAAAGATCACCACAATCAAGACTGCTATCAACTTTTTCAACGTATAAATCCCCTTTCGCCGATCTTTTCGATGGATTTTATATCCAGATATCGATTGATATTGAAAAACATTATGCTAATAATGTAAGAACGTTTTTCCTCCCGTACTATTGCATAAAATTGAAATTTTTAATTTAATTTTAAAAAAACCTTTTTGATATTCTCTAACGATTGAGCCAATTCAATTAGATCTTTATCCGATAGGCAAGAGAATCGTTCCTTAAGATACTTGGTCATTGTTTTTTGGCAATCTTCCAAGAAGCTGCGGCCATTTTCCGTGAGGTCGATATGGATGACCCGGCGGTCCGCTTCGCTCGGAATACGTTTCACCAATCCTTCACTGATAAGTTTATCAATAAGGGGGGTCATATTCGGGCGGGAAACCACCAATTTTTTAGCAATTTCAGAGACTGGCAGCATCCCATGCTCTTTTAATAATACCAAGATTTGAAAATGTGAAGACGATAAATCATGACGTTCTTTTATGTTTTCAGGCTTCATAAATTTCTTGTGGATCAAAGGAAACAAAGCAAGTAAATTGGCAATCGCCTGTTCCAAATTATCAACGTCCATAGTTACCAATACCTTTCCCTATCTACTCGAATCATCCTTTAGGCTAAATTAAGTAACTTAGGATAAAGATAACTCCTAAAACAGATTATATATTAATAACTATTATTAGTAAATAATAATTATGTTAATATCATGTTAATCAATGAATAAATCTTATTAAAACAATTTAGATATGCTTTCCCAGGTTAAACCCAATAACAATCCTATCTTCAATAACCAAGGATAGCCATGAACAAGAAAGATCCGCCATCAAATGGCGGATCTTTCTTGTTCAATATCAAAATCCAATCCGATCAAACAACTTCATTCGCATTACTTTTTAACCAAAAACCGGTATTGAAAACTCATACCCATTCAACACATTGGCCTTAATACTGGTCATTCCGGGGTCTGAGCTTTTTGTTCAACCTCGGTTGGCGCCTCGTTGGTTACATTTTCTTCCTGTCCGTTTGATTTGCTATTTTCAGCAACCGGAGTCAACTTTTGAAATCCAAAGTCAAATAGCTGAATGCTGTCATTGTACATTGAATCTGATTTTAATACGATAGAAATGAGACTGGCTCCATTCTGACTTGCCGAGGCAACCAAACATTTACCCGCCCGACGGGTATAACCCGTTTTAATACCGGTTGTATACGGATATTGCCAAAGTAACTTGTTATGATTGGTTAATGTCCGGTGGGCACTGGATCTTGAGCTTGATACTGCAGCTACTTTGGTCTGCACGATTTGAGCGAATACCGGATTCTTAAGACAATAACGGGCTAAGACAGCCATGTCATAGGCCGTTGTGTAATGACCGGCCGCCGGTAATCCACTGGCATTTTTATATTGGGTGTCCTTCATGCCCAGTTTATGAGCTTTCTCAGTCATCATCCGGGCGAAGTGACTTTCCGAACCGCCAATAGCCTCGGCGATAGCAGCGGCTGAATCATTACCGGAAGCCAACATCAGACCGTATAATAGATTTCTTAGGGTTTGAACTTCACCCCGGTGTAAATACATTGAAGAACCCGGTTTAGCTGCCGCTGTACGACTGACTCTGACTTTTCCATCTAAATTACCGTTTTCAATGGCCAAAATTGCCGTCATCATTTTAGTAGTGCTGGCCGGAGCCATTATTCGGTGGGAATTCTTTGAATAAAGCACATCTCCGGTTTCCGCATTCACTAAGATTGCAGCGGTAGCATTTACTTTGGGCGAATCATCGCCCATGACAGTTCCGGCAACCGCCAATATTACCAAAAGTAAACACCATTTGCTCCAAGTCTTCATCTTTATTGCTCCTTTAAATATTGTACAAACTTTTAATCGGATTAATCATGGATTTTCTAAAGAGTTTATTTAAAAAAAATTCTTTTTTTTATGTTCAGTTTCGTTTTTAAATATCCTGCAACTTCCCCTCTGATAATTCACTATGGGATGACAAGCTCATTCAAGGCATATTCCTCCTTCAGCATATTAAAAAACCCGACATTGTATGACCGAGTGGGAAAGGTTTCCGATTCCACGGAAAAGCTCTAGCTGGAACTTTTATCCACTTCTCCTTTCGATGTTTTCGCCCGATGATGACTCATCATGAAATGGATCCTGTCTTATTTTTCCCAAAGGGCAATCCCCATATCATGGAAATTCTCAACTGTAATAGATGGGATGGAGGAATCCAATGAAAATAAATTTACCAAAATGTCTTTGGAGTTTCCTTTTTTTGATAATATTATTTTTAAACCCCACTCTGGTATGGGCATCCTCTTTTACAAATTTCACCCCAAATGATTCCTTTCAAGAACTTACTCTGGGGATTTTTGGTGAAGATAACCGTGCCTTAAGCTCTACCCAAAACCTACAAATTATCGATGCGGTTTCCCCAAATAAAAATTAGAAAATTCAAGGAGGACTTGCCTGGAATATTCATGGCAGCCAAATCAACGGCCTTTTCGTTGATGTTGGTCTTGAAAACATTTTTGATTGGGCATGGAACTTCCATTTAAAATTCCTCGGCCGGCAATACCCTGAGTACGATAAAGCTGTTAATTCTATAATTCCCTATCTCACTTGGGATCATGACGCCTATTACTGCAGCTTCGGATTAAACTACCGTTTTTTAAATGGCGGCAGACCTCCATTATGGAATATTTTTAATTATTATAGCTATGTCTTTGAATTAATACTTTATTATAACCTTGGTATTCGCTATATCATTCCCGATCTGGGTTTCATCACAACGCTTGAAGCAAATAATTATGATGAAATGCATGCCGGGAATTTAGAAGCCTATGGATTCTTTCTCAAAAACGAACTCATACTAAGTAAAGATCTGGCATTCTTTATAAATATAGGTGTCCGCCAATCTGGAAGTATCGGTTTATCTTCCATCTATTATTCAAAAACCATATACTGGGGACTGGAGGAGCGATTTTGAAAACCGTTCAGGTAGTATTATTGGTATTTTTAGTTTTTTCGGCCACTTCCTGCGCTCCCGTTGATATTGGGCTTGTTACATCCAGCGATGTCGATAACCGCTCTACGGAAAGTGAGGTGCTAACCCAAAAGAATGATGTAACGATTACCACCGGCTCTAATTTTTCTTTTATCGTTATTAGCGATACCCACGTATATCAAAAGACCAACCGAAACTTAGAGGCTTTAAAAGGAAAAATCGTACCGGAAGATAACTTCATTTTGGTTTGCGGGGATATTACCCAATGCGGAAATCTCGAGGATTTTCAGGCTTTTTGCAATAAACTGGATCAAATCCACTTGCCTTACTATACCGCCATTGGCAATCACGATTTATATTTTAAAAATTGGCCTAATTATAAGCAGATACTGGGAAAATC
>DNPQ01000376.1:24022-24251 GCA_003501335.1 Bacillota bacterium | reverse complement strand
TTGTGATCACCCGTTTTCCATATGTTTAAGGGGGCAATTTTTATTAATTCTATTGATATCATAAATAGGCGCACCGTTATTTTGTGGGTGACGGCAAACGTTAGTTATAACTGTGCCTGCAAACGGGCACAACTTGCAACTATCAACTATTATGTGATTCATTAAAATTACCTCACATTTCCCAATTAGTATATAATTCTATAAATATATTTTTTATCCTTTATTAGCC
>DNPQ01000376.1:857-23702 GCA_003501335.1 Bacillota bacterium | reverse complement strand
GAGGCAAAATAATGATCGAAATTGAAGAACGTATCGATGTAATAGCTGCATTTACTGGCGGGAAAATCCTGCCCATCTTGTTTTCATGGAAGAATCGAAGATATGGAAATTTAAAAGTCGCCAGTACATGGGATACTTACGAAGGAGAAGCAAAACTCCATCATATTACTGTGACCAATGATTCTTTTAACTGTTACGAGCTGTGCCTGAATGTGAGAAATTTTACTTGGAATATGGTGAAAGTCTATCATGAGTGAATACGACATTGGTAATTTCATGGAACCGGTAGTTCTTGATCTTAATCAAAAGCTGATTAAAAATCCTGCTGTAACCTTTTTACGGCAGGGTAAAAGGCTGGTCGATGGAAGATGACGGAATTGATGATGGCGATCTCTTAGTCATGGATAAGTCGCTTTCTTATAAAGAGGGATCAATCGCGGTCTGTTTTCTGAATGACGAATTTACTATGAAATATATCAGGATACTCGATGATGGGCCTTATCTAGTCCCGGCAAATAATGAGTTTAAGCCAATTAGTATAAATGGTGAAGATGAACAGGAGGATTATAACATTCTTGATTAATTATGTGAATTAAACTCTTCTTAAGCCAGCGGATAGTCTCCAAATGAGTTCTTTTTGTGCTTAAGATAGTCAATACTTTACCAAGATTAATTATGATGGCGCGTTCGGTATTGGCCTTAAGTTCATTCTCTGGCGTAAAAGACGCCTGGATAGGAGTATATCTCTAGACTACCCCGGAGTCGGAATCAGCTATAACTTATGATTAACCATACATTAACTTTCATTTCGAATTATAAAGTGTATTGAGTGGAAGGACGATACATAAAGTGTTGGTAAAAGAATTAACCAGCGAAGGCAGAAGGGATGAAATGGAAGTGCAAGAAGGAAAATATTTAATTTTGGTTTTAAGTAACCAGACTATGGGATTCGTTTATCCTACATTGTAACGATTTCTTGTCCAAAAAAATAAAAATTTTAAGATTTAGCCCGACAATTAGAGAAGTAAATTATATGGGAAATTTTTAACCCAACAACTGGATTACGTACTATTGTTTGCATCCAATCAAGGATACGCATAGCGATAATAAGACAACAAATGAGGTGTAAACAAAATGAAGTGGAAAAATTGGAGTTCAACGTCCTTCCGTACGAAAGCGATTTTGGTGGTCTGTCTCGTTTCTTTGTTATCCCTCGCAATCGCTTCAGTCATCAACTATTCTCTTTCCTACCAGAGCATGGCAGCCGAATCCAAACAAACCATGACAGAAGCTGCCGCTAAATACGCCGCAACCATTAATGGCTGGCTGAGCCAACAAGGTAAAGTGGTTGATGAAATGGAAATTGATCTTGAGCGCAACGGAAAGTTTGATGATAAATATTTGATGGACTGGTTAATTTTCAAAATGAAAAGCAATCCGTCCTTTGGTGACGCCTATATCGGATTCATTGACAAGCGATTCATTGACGGTGACGGCTGGCATCCTCCGGCGGATTTTGATTGCACCCAGCGCCCTTGGTATCTTCAAGCCACCGCCAACAATAAATTGACTTTTACCGAACCTTATAGAGACGGGGTAACGGGTAAGATGGCAGTTTCAATAGGCAAACCAATAAACTATAATGGGGCAGTGATTGGGATCATGGCCGTCGACATCTATGTTGACTCCTTAACCGATGTGGTGAAAAACGCCAAGATGGGGAGCGATGGCTATGCCTTTCTATTGGATGGTCAGAACAACTATTTGGTCCATCCCTTCGCCGATTTCCAACCCACCGAGAAAGGGTTTAAGAAGTTCGACTTAGTGCTGGGCGGCCGGTTTAAATCGATGGTTGCTCAGTTAAATCAGGAACATGCCTTTTTTACGGCTGCACGAGACTATGATAACACGAAGAAGTATTTTGTAATGGCGCCGATTCCGGCAGTTCATTGGACCTTTGGTTTTGCAATGCCCGAAGCTGCATTTGCTAAGAAACTCAGTGGACTGATCATCGGTTTTTTGATCGCCGCGGCGGTGTCGTTGGTCATCACCTTTCTCTTGGCTTACTTCTTTGTGGCCAGTCTCATTCATGCATTGAATAAAATGGTGACGTCATTAAATGAGATAGCTCGGCAAGTTGCAGCCGCCTCGACTCAATTATCAGCCTCTTCAGGGCAGCTATCTCAAGGCAGTGCTGAACAGGCATCGGCCATTGAAGAAACTTCATCAACATTGCAAGAAGCGGCTTCAATGTTTAAACAAAGCAATACCAATACCAGCCAAGCAGCTCTGCTTTCTGAACAGGCCAAGGAATCAGCTTATAAAAGCGGTTCTGGGATGCAAGAAATGACGAGTTCAATGGAGGAAATTAAAAAGTCTAGTGACAGAATAGCCAAGATTATTAAAGTTATCGACGATATTGCTTTTCAAACAAACATCTTGGCGTTAAACGCCGCAATAGAAGCTGCGCGGGCCGGGGAAGCAGGGATGGGATTTGCGGTGGTGGCCGAAGAAGTAAGAAATTTGGCTCAGCGAAGTGCCCAGGCGGCAAAAGACACCACTGTTATCATTGAATCGAATATAGAACTATCAGCCAAGGGGGTTTCGGTTGCGGGAAAGGTAAGGAAAGATTTAACAGAAATAACCAGCCAGGCTACTAAAGTTAATGAATTAATGAATGAAGTATCTGCCGCCAGTCAGGAACAAGTCCAGGGAGTAGAGCAAGTCAGTAAGGCCATGACTCAAATTGAGAATGTAACCCAACAAAATGCCGCCAGTGCCGAAGAGAGTGCAGCTGCATCCGAAGAGTTAAATGCTCAAGCCGATAGTATGAGAAAGATTGTCCAGGAATTAGCGGAACTTGTCAATGGGGCCAAAAATACATTGCAGAACAGTAATATCAATATTGGACACTTAGTTCATTCATCGAATTTTAATTCCAAACAATCTGAAAAAGGAAATCACTAATCGATAAGGTAGATAAAGCGAAAACTCAGGCCATTTGTCCAGAAGATATTATACCATTGGGAAAAGATCCTAAAGATTTTTAAAGGCTTTATACTCTCGTGTTATTAATTATCGGATGTGGCGGTTGTGCAGGCGGCATTATCTAATTCGATCTTACCCTTTAACGTCTATGAATTCACTTCCGTACAAAATATAAAGAATCCGGTAGGTTCGCCCTGCCGGATTTGCTATTTTGATTTATTCAGTTTCGCTTCATCAAGATGGATAATGAAGTGAATCGTAATTATGAGGAATAAAGTTATACTGTTGTAAAATTTGACCTAACAATGAAATTAGCACATCCATTCTTTGGTTGTGTTTTTGTTTTAGTAGGGAGGAATATTTCGGATATATACTCATTCTATAGCTTTAAACTCAGCAGTATCAATATCTTGGAATTGTTTTTTTTAACCGTAAAAATCGTGAAATTGATCCCTAAAAAGAATTCCTATATACCTATTCTGGTTACTTAGACAAACAATAGAGCCTAACCTTGAGGTTAAGCTCTATTGTTTGCAGTTAAAATTAACTAGGAGGATCGAAGAAGGTTTATTGATCAGATTGTTTGGTCTGATCTTGGGAATCGAAACGATGATCGAATCTCTTAAAAGCAAAACGATGACGGGATTGATGGCGATATTGCTCTAACGTTTTTAATTGGTCGGGAGTTAAGACGGTTTTAACCTGTGCTATCATATCGCGCCGTTTTTGAACCAATTGGATTCGCAGATCCGTTCTTTCCTTAACCTTGGCTTGAATTTGTTTTTGGTCTAACGATGGAGCGGCCCATAATTGTTTCAGTTCCAATTGAGTACGTTGCATATGCTGCCGAATCGGTAAGGTATCACTTTGAAACGCTTGCCGGATATCTAACAGTTTTTGTTGTTGCGCAGGGGTGAGGTTTAGAATCTGTGTTACATGATTATAACGATCACCTTGAGGGCAAAAAGCCGCAGCTGGAAGGGTGAGAGCCCCTATTAAAAGAACTGTTGCAAATACAATTGCGATAACTTTTTTCATTTTGATTCACTCCTTTTGAATTGGTTTATGCTTATATAATACCTGGAACTAAAGGAGAAATAATGCAGAACTTATGGAGAAAATGTAGAGATTGTACTTTTGTATTCAATGGAAGTCCGCGAAAAAATGGGAATACGGCGACCCTGCTAAAACAAGCGATGGAAGGCGCATCTTCCCAAGGATCGGAAACAGAGCTTATCCATCTTTATGATTTAAATTATAAAGGGTGCATGAGTTATTTTTTATGCAAGTTAAAAGAGGGGAAGAGCTACGGTAAGTGTGCGGTACAGGATGATCTAGCACCGATTTTTGAAAGGGTTGCGGAAGCGGATGCCTTAATTTTCGCTTCACCGGTATATTCCGGAACGGCTACAGCAGAAATGCGAGTGTTCCTGGAAAGGTTACTTTATCCATTGTTTAATGCTGCGGAAATGTCCACCCTTTTTAAGAAAAGAATACTACAGGCTTCATTTATATGATGAATGCAACTGCGGAGTAGTTAAAGAAATTGGGCTATGAACGGACCTTTGTGAACACGGAAAATGCACTAAGGTCGATATTCGGAGCGGCAGAGTCGATACTGGTCACCGATACCTGTCAGTTCGATGATTATTCAAAATATGATTTCGCACCAGTTATTGATCCTGACCAAAAAATAAAGAGACGCAGTGAAGAGTTCCCGAAAGATTGCCGCAAAGCTTTTGATATGGGAGCCAAATTTGCTCGATAATCCATTTAATCGGTACTGAAAATTGATAAATCACCAATATTTTGTTAGCGTACTATTTTTTCCGTTTCGTGAGCAGACCCCATTTACCCTTTCAAGATAACGTTTTGCCTTTTCTTCCATATATTTAGCCCTTCTCTTTGCCTCCTCCAATTGTGCCTGTGCAATCTCCTCGTATTTTAAAATAATTTCATAACGTGAAAGAATTGTAGAGTCTCCTTCTAGGCACATATTAACAAACTGTTTGATATCCTCTGTTGACATACCGAAATCTTTAAGATACTTCACACTTTAAGCCAATGAAGGGATTATTCCTCAAAAAGGCGAGCGTTATTTTTGTTGCGTTGTACGTTCGGGATCAATCCCTTGTCAGTATAAAATCTGATGGTATGCACTGTGAGATTGGTTTTCTGAGCCACTTCTTTGACTGTGTACATTTCTTGATCTCCTTTTTTGAAAAAACGTTTGCCTTCGTGTTACTCGAATGCGAGTAGTAAAAATATCACGAAAAGAAGATTAAAGTAAAGTATCTTACTACTCTCACATTGGGAAATTTCGGATAACAAGTCTGTAAGGAGGAATATGTTTATGAACAAGTTGGGAACGGTTTTAGTTACAGGGGCTAACCAGGGGATTGGCTTTGAAACGGCGAAGGAACTGGGCGCTATGGGTTTTACAGTTCTTTTCGGAGTCAGGAATGGTGATAGAGGGAAGAAAGCCGAGGAAGATCTGGTAAAGGAAGGGATTAAGGCGCGTTTTGTTCTGCTCGATGTCACAAAACAGGATACCATTGATAAAGCGGCGGCGCTGATAGACAATGATTACGGTTCTCTTGACGTCCTGATCAATAACGCCGGGATAGCCGTGGAGAAAGGAAGACAGCTAAGCCAGTTGGATGTCCAGGACCTGAGAGAAACGTTTGAGACGAATTTTTTCGGGTTGTTTGCGGTGACTAAGAGTATGCTTCCCCTGTTGATGAAATCCCCTGCAGGCAAGGATAGTCAATGTATCCAGCGGAAGGGGTTCATTGGCCAACAATGTCCAGCCCGTTGACAAAAGCCTGAATAACTTGGCTTACAACAGTTCCAAAGCCGCTGTCAATATGCTTACGCTAACTTTTTTGAAGGAACTGATCGCTACCAACATCAAGATTAATTCAGCGGCCCCCAGCTACACAATTACCGCAATTAACGATTTCAAGGAGCACAGGATTATTCAGCAGGCTGCAGCCGTCATAGTGAGGCTGGCGACTCTGGATGAAAATGGACCTACAGGGGGATTTTTCGATGAAAACGGACTGGTTCCATGGTAATTTTAGAAAAAATCTGCTAAATAGTAGGCTTTTAAGTTTTCATATATCGAGAATTAGTTAAAAATGTGCTGGAAAATTGGCGAGGCTGGCTTTTCATTTACTATGAATGGATGAAGAGAGCCTTCAAGCAAAGCCCCTGATCAGAAAATCTGTTTGACGGGTAAAACAGGTGGCCTGAGCGCTTTTGTAAAGCGGATAAATCCCGGGAACATACAAATAAAGGCAATGGTTTGGGGCTTGCCATCGTCAAAAGAATTATTGAAATGCATCACGGTACTATCTCGGTACAAAGTAAATTAGGAGTAGGCAGCACTTTTACTGTTACTTTACCGATAGAATAATTAAAAATTCCAGAACTTGGCCAAAATACAACCTTTCGATGAATTGGAGGTTGTATTTTTTTATATTCCAGTTTAATTTCAGACAATCATTTATAACAATGCGGCGTTCTTTGATGCCTTCTCCTTCGCCCCGTTTACACTGCGTTTATATTGCATTTAACCTCCGTTTATCTTCAACCCTTAGGATAGGGATAGATAAGTGATTGTAATAAACATTTGAATGAGAACAATATCTCTGCCAGCCCAAAGGCTTAGGTTTACAATATGCAATAAAATCTCATCCAAAAGCGTCAAAGTATTACTTAAGTATTACTAGGAGGTTCCACTATGTCATCCATGATTGAAGTACGGGATTTTACGAAAAAGTATGGCGATTTTGCGGCGGTCGACAACATTTCTTTTGATGTCGAAGCGGGAACGATCTTTGCTTTTCTTGGCCCCAATGGGGCGGGGAAAAGTACTACTATCAATACTCTTTGTACCATTCTGGGTAAAACGGAAGGTTCCTTGAAAATTAACGGCCACGATGTTACCAAACAACGTGACAAAGTGCGAGGGGATATTGGGATCGTGTTTCAAGATTCCACTTTGGATGGTAACTTAACCGCGGAAGAAAATTTAAAATTGCATTGTGATTTTTACAATGTACCTAAAAATGAGGTTATGGAGCGAATCAGTTTTGTGCTTGAATTAGTAGACCTTATAGAATGGCGAAAAGCACCGGTGAAAAGCCTTTCCGGCGGTATGAAACGCCGAGTGGAAATTGCCCGGGGTTTGGTGCATTATCCTAAAGTGTTGTTCCTGGATGAACCGACTACCGGTTTGGACCCCCAAACCCGGGCTAATATCTGGGATTATATTCATAACTTGCAAAAAGCCAAGAAAATTACGATTTTCCTGACTACTCATTATATGGATGAGGCTGAAATATGCGATAAGGTGGCCATTATTGATCATGGGAAAATTGTAGCCTTTGATACACCCTATCGGTTGAAAATGCAATATACCTCAAATACGGTAAGAATCAGAACATCTACCGAAGCAGCACTGGTCCAGTATTTTCAAGAGCATTCCATTGAATATAGCTTGAATGAAGAACTATTTACGGTTAAGCCCCAAGATTTGAGTGAGGTGTTGGAAATCGCCGCTTTATTTAAAACTTCCATCACAGATTTTGAAGTTCATAAGGGAACCCTAAATGACGTATTCATTGCTATTACCGGAAAGGAGATTCGTAAATAATGCGCGCCATCAAAGCAATACTAATCAGAAACTTAACCAATTTTACCCGGGATAAAATGCGAGTCATTTTTACCCTATTCATGTCCATAATCTTTTTATTTGTCTTTTCGTTTGTGATGAAATCTGCTACAAAAGGTATTGCGAAACCGATGAATTATCTGATTTCCGGTATTATCATCATGACCGTTTTTCAAGCCGCTATGAGTAATGCTATGAGTATCATTGAAGATATTTCCAGTGGGTTCATGAAGGAGATATTGGTTGCGCCCATTGACAGATGGCAGATCTCTATCGGCCAAATTTTTTCCTCCATGATTTTAGCGGTATTGCAAGGAGTAATCATTATCGTAATGGGAATATTCATGGGACTCAACCTGGATCTGTTTCATTTTATGGAAATGATCGGAATCATGATTGTCGTCGGCATTACCTTCAGTTCGATGGGTTTGTATCTGGCAACATTGGCAAAGAGTTCGACATCATTTCAAATCATGACATCACTGGCAATGGTTCCGTTAACTTTCCTTTCGGGAGCTTATATTCCAACCACAGTGATGCCAAGTTTTCTGCGCCCGGTGATCTATTTAAATCCATTAACATATACCACGGCGGTTTTCCGGTTTGTCTCCCTGAAAATGGAACGTTTATCAGAGGCAACATTGGTGAAAACGGGAGTAGCTTTTAAGATCCATGGTTTTATCGTTTTACCGTATTTTGCTTTATTGATGGTTTTAGTAATGGGGTTTGTCTTTTTCACCCTTTGTGTCCATCAATTTAATCGGGCCGATTTTTCAAAAGTTAAAGTGTTTAAAGGCGGGCATCACTAATAAAGAGACAGTGAAAATAAAAAAATACAACCTTGCAATGAATTGGAGGTTTTATTTTCATTTTACAGTTTAAAAAATTATTGTACCATAGCAAATGACGGGGGTTGCCATTGCGAACTATTACAGATCAGATTACATATCTTCAAGCATTCCCGCCTTTTCTCCGGTATTTAAGAAAAATTTGCAGGAAGAACAATTCAATCAAAGGAGTGATTTATATGAGTGTAGTGAGTGCCAAGGCAATAACCAAGAATTACGGCAAGGGGCAAGTCGCGGTACCGGCTTTGCGGGGAATCAATTTGACCATCAAGAAGGGTGAATTTACTTCCTTAGCCGGACCTTCCGGATCGGGAAAAACCACTTTACTGAATCTAATCGGTTGCCTGGATAGAATTTCCGACGGAAAGCTGCAAATCAGCGGCAAGGATGTTTCAACCCTCAATGCATTGGAACTGGCCCGTTTGCGCCGGGAGAAGATTGGTTTTATTTTTTAGGCCTATAATTTGATCCCGGTCTTAACCGCTTATGAAAATGTCGAGTTGTCGTTGGTCCCTTTAGCGGAGAAAGTGTTAGGGATTTTGATTGAAGTTGGTTTAAAGGGGCTTGAAAACCGCCGTGTCAATTGCCTGGGCTTTAGTGAAGAAATCACAATTGATTCTGGCCGATGAACCCACTGCCAACATAAAGTGCAATAGTGGTTTATTTGTATAATGATTTTTTTTATTGTCTTTTTAGTCTCCTCCCTTATGGGTCCCGGACATGGGGCCTTTGAAATTGCCCTTGAAAGGGGTTTTATATATGCTTTGCCCGAGTTGCCAAGGACCATTCACCTGATCTTCTGAACGACAAACTCTCATATACGAATTCCAACCTGAATATTCTTTATAGTGAGGCTTCTTTAAATGGGGGCGTTAACATGGGATTGTATATTGATGTTGGCCCGAATGTAAAAGCCGATGTGGAGGATATTAACCCGGCAAGAAATAAAACGATCCTGTTTATTCACGGATGGCCGGGGAACCATAATTTATTTGAATACCAATTAAACCAATTGCCTAAGAGAGATATAGGTTCATCGAAATAAACTGCAGGGGATTCGGCCTTTCATATAAACCCTGGAGCGGCTATGATTATAACCAATTATCGGATGATATCCGAACTGTAGTTAACGCACTCAAATTACAACATTTCACGCTTGGAGGGCATTTAACAGGATGAGCGATTTGTGTCCGATACAGGCTAGACATAATGGTTATGGAGTATCGAAACTTGTTTTTTTGCTGCAGCGGCACCGAGTCTTATCCAACACCCAAATTTTCCATATGGTCTTCAAAAACAAGTTGTAGTTAACATTATCCAAGGTGTATATGATGATCGACCCAATATGTTAAGAAAGTTTGGAAATATGATCTTTTATGAGGATATACCGTTTTGTCAATCCTGAAATATAGTTATTGATCAAAATAGAATGATCCTAATTTTTAGGTATGGATGAAAAGCTGCCAGAAGTGCCGTTTTAATGGAACAAACAAAAAGATATACCGTTTGGATAATATATAATGATAAACTCTAGATAAGCTGGTGATTATTTGAAGTGCATCAAATGTGGAGTTGAGAGTAAAAGTGTACTTTGTCCAAAATGCTATAAAAACCATATAAAAGAGTCAACAAAGAAAACATGATTTTGAAATAGAGGATTAGTAAAATATACTGATAGAAGGAACTTTATTCTATGTATCGAAACAGGTTAAAGGGCCTGAAATAATGTGAAGGAGTAGAGCTCAATGAATTCTGATTTAATAAACCCAGAAATAAATAATATATTTAATGGATTTCTAGAAAGTCAAAATCCTCCCCAAAATGATTTAATATTTCATTATACAATGGGCGGTGGCTTGTTAGGTATAGTTAAAGAAAAAACGATTCGGGCCACCGATATACACTATCTTAATGATTCTACAGAAGTATATTATGGATTGGGTGAAGTTAAAAAGATTCTAGAAAATAAAATAAAGGTTAATGAAAATGATGTTCTACTTAAAGCCTTAGATTTTTTAAACGGCGAATATTTTTTAGGTGATAAAATTGACCCGTTTCATAATAAGATAGGTAAACCATGGATAGATGCTTATATAAGTTGTTTTTGCGAGAAAGAAGATTTATTAAGTCAATGGCGTGGATATACAGACGGTTCAGGGTATTCAATAGGATTTTCTTTTTCGGAACTAAAAGCTATTTTATCCTCGCCCGATTCACTTGTTCTTTATTTTGGAAAAGTAATCTATGAAAAGGCTGAGCAATCAAATAAAGTTGATGAAATCATCAACAAAATATTAAGTCTTGAAAACTATGATGATACAACAAAGGCGCTAATTTTAGAGACCTTATTAATTCTTATTAGTTATTTTTTTAAGAACGAATGTTTTAAGGAAGAAGCAGAATGGCGGGTAATATACAAAGGAGCCTATGATGCGTGGGGTAATCGGATAACTGGAGATGAAATAAATATTGAATTTAGAGTATCAAGTAACCAGATGATTATTCCCTATATGGAATTCAAATTTTTAAATCGGCTCCCTATAAAGAAAATATTAATTGGACCCGTGATTAATTATGAAATGGCTAAATTTGCAATAACCAAACTGCTTCAAGAAAACGGATATAAAATCAAATTAGTTACGCAAAAACTAACAGGTAATAATCATCCTTGGATTTCTCAAGAATTAATAACAATTGCTAAATCAGAAATTCCATATGTTAAAGTATAAAACGTAATAATTCCAGCATGTGGTGAGGCGATTTGGCCGATAAGGAACTCAAGCAGCAAATCCCAAATGAAATTGTATCGGGTGCAACGGCGCAACAGTGCACTGATAAATATAATATACCATCGGAATAATCCGTTCATGGGTATTGCGGATGAAAGCCATAATGGTGCAACAAAGAAAAAGGTCTAAATTGAGACAAATACCCTTCGAGACGGCCATTATTGAAAACGGCGTGAAAGCTCCGTTGAAGAAGTCTTAATCGAATCTTGTGGACAAATCATCCAAATTTATAGTTACCGTGAACTAGAAAACCTTTAAAATAGCTTTTTAGTTTCTCTTACCCCCTATTTTTTTAAGTGTTCCGACCGTCGGAGCTTCATTTGATTTTTTTGTAAAAATAAAGCAAGTGCAGCGGCCATACTTCCTTTATATTCCTTTATTAACTCATTAAATGGACAATTATCGGCGATTTTATCAATATCATAAAGAAACATACCTGATGCATTAGGATGTTGGCATAAATTGTTCCAAAAAGCGTCTAAATATGGGCAATGTCTGCAGCTGGTAATTTTAAATTTTTTCATATTTTTCATCCGGTAGAGAATAATGGGAAATTAAGCCCGCGTAAATATTTACCATATAATTCAATATTAGTTAAAATAGTCCTTTTATTAAGTAAAAATTTTTAGTTATTTACTCCTCTTTAATGAAATTATTATGTCATAAAGAATATTCTGGTGACAACTTCGTTGAACTTAAGAGTAGTATTCAGTATCTTTGAGATAATATAAATAATTAGGGGTAATACCTCATAAAACCCATGATGAAAGAAAGAAGGGGGAAAAGAATGGGGCGGGAGATTACTACGGCTTTTTTATCAACTTTTTTTGCCTTTGTACTGGTTTTAATCTTGGCAAAACTGATGGGGCGGAAGTTAATATCCCAGATGACTTTTTTTGATTTTGTAGTAGGTGTGACCTTGGGCTCCACAACCTCCAATCTTGCTATGAATGCCAAAGGGATAGGTCCTACAGCCACTATTGTATTATTGTCTTTGACGTTACTAACCCTGCTTACAGATTATTTACATATTAAAAATTTTAATTTTCGGAAATTCACCGATTCCGAGCCAATTACCGTCATTAATAATGGTAAAATAGTATCAGAAAATTTAAAAAAAATCAGGCTTACTCTCAATGAAATGATGATGCTGTTAAGGGAAGAGAAAGTGTTTAATATTGCCGATGTTGAATTTGCTTTAATGGAACCTGACGGTAAACTATCTGTTTTGACAAAGTCCCAAAAGCAGCCGCTTACGCCCGAAGATTTGAATATTGGCACCAGTTATAAAGGACTAACCAAGGATTTAGTCATGGATGGAGAAATATTGGTCGAAAATTTACGGGATGCCCATCTTAAAGAGGATTGGTTATTAAGCCAACTGCAAATGGCAGGATTTCATTCACAGCAGGAGGTATTTTACGCGGGACTGGATACGGAAGGAAAACTTTATATATCGGCTAAACGGAAACGCCAGGAAAAAGAAGGTCAGTACGGGATTGATTAGCCGGCACACTTCAAAAATAACGAAATGGAAATATTGGGTTTGCTATTGACTGGGCAGACTTTTCAAAGGACTTTATTTAGTTCATGATTGTTTGAGATGCGATATTGCATCAAAAATAGAAATGAATTAGAATGAAGGGTAGTTTGGAGACAAAGTACAGCAGCTTTTCTACTCTAGCGGCGGAGATATCAGTTCGATTGAATAGGAGCAGACAAAGAATTGATAATCCAGCTCAATGGCTGGATTTTTTGTTTTACGCCGGATGGTAGAACGGGTAAGAATTAAAAATTTGGATCAAAAAAGTAGCACATAATCTCAAGGGATTATTTATCTAGAAAGAGCGGATCGGGAATAATTTATGCGGGTAAAGGAACTTCCAATAACAGCAAAACAAGATCCCGAAAAATTGATAAGGAATATTAACTTAGGAGAGCGATTTCATGGCAACTTTTAAAGAATATCATTACCAGCGGCCGGATATGGAACATTTTAAGGCTGAATTTCAAGGACTTTTGAAACAATTTGAACATGCCGAATCCTTTGCAGTGCAAAACCAAATTATTTCGGCTATCAATCACCTGCGGAACGAATTTGAAACCATGGGGACCCTGGTCCATATCCGGCATTCCATGGACACGACCGATAAGTATTACGATGGGGAAAATGAATATTTCGATGAGACCGATCCTATTTATGATGGCTTCATCGATCAATATTACCGGCTATTGGTTGATTCCCGGTACCGCCCGGCTTTGGAAGAAAAATGGGGCCGCCAGCTTTTCCGGATCGCCGAGTTGAAACTGAAAACATTTGCTCCGGAAATTGTGACGGATCTCCAACAAGAGAACAAATTGACCAGCCAATATACCAAACTAAGAGCGTCGGCCAAGATTGTGTTTGAGGGGGAGGTCAGAAATCTTTCTCAAATGGCCCCTTTCCTCCAATCGCCGGACCGGAAGACCCGGAAGAAGGCTCAGGAAGCTTACAGTGGTTTTTTTTTGGAGCACGAAGCGGAATTTGATGATATTTACGATGGTTTAGTAAAGCTGCGGGATAAAATCGCCCGTAAATTAGGGTATAAAAATTTTATTGAACTTGGTTATGCCCGCATGAGCCGGTCGGATTATGACGCCTCAATGGTAGAAAGTTACCGCCGGCAGGTGCTTGAAGATATCGTGCCCTTGACAATCAAGTTACGGCAGAGACAGGCGGAACGGTTAAATTTGAAGACGCTGAAATATTTCGATGAACCTTTGGAGTTTTTAACTGGAAATGCCGTTCCGATAGGGGATCCGAATCAGCTACTGGCGAAAGGCAAACAGATGTATCGCGAGCTTTCTCCGGAGAGTGAAGAATTTTTCAATTTTATGGTGGAACATGAGTTATTGGATTTGCTCACCAGACATGGCAAAGCAGGCGGCGGTTATTGCACTTATATCCCAAACCACCGGTCACCCTTTATTTTTTCCAATTTCAACGGGACTTCGGATGATGTGGACGTCCTTACGCATGAGGCGGGTCATGCCCTTCAGGTGTATTTAAGCCGCGATTACGAACTTCCAGAATATGTCTGGCCGACCCTGGAAGCCTGTGAAATCCATTCCATGAGTATGGAGTTTCTGGCTTGGCCGTGGATGGGGCTTTTTTTCGGAGCCTCGGAAACCAAATATAAATTTGCCCATCTAAGCGGGGCCTTGCTGTTTATTCCCTATGGGGTGACAGTTGATGAGTTCCAACATTGGGTTTATGAAAACCCGGAAGCGACGCCGGCTGAGCGGAAGCGTGTTTGGCGGTCTATTGAAACAAAATACCTGCCATATAGGGATTATGAAGATGACGACTTACTGAACCGTGGCGGCTATTGGTTCCGACAAGGTCATATTTTTAATAATCCTTTTTATTATATCGATTATACTTTAGCCCAAGTTTGCGCCTTCCAATTTTGGATTCGTTCCCGGGAAAGCTCCTTGGCCGCCTGGGAAGATTATTTACGGCTTTGTAAAGCCGGTGGGAGCGAGGCGTTTTTGGATTTGGTAAAATTGGCCGGATTAAAGAATCCTTTTGATCCGGGTTGTATTCGGTCGATTGTCGGACCCATCACCAACTGGCTGGCTGGTGTGGCGGACGGGAAACTTTAAATCATATCGGAGATTCTGTCTAATTCGATGAGACGGTGTAATAAGAACCATATTTAACCTCGTTTTTGAAACAAGGTAACAGAAAAGAACCGCTAAGGACCGGACCCAATCAAAACGAAGGATCTCTCCTTGATGAGCTTGTTGGAATATTTCAACGAGGAGAGAGTTTTTTTGAATCATTTTCAAACGGCCACTTATTGGAATACAAATCCTTTTCGAATAATAATATCAGCCATAGCCCGCGGTTCTGACGTTTGGATAGTCGCATAGGCGTTCCGGGTGCGTTGATAGAATTCCTTGCGGGATATTTTGTTTAAAATGATCGGGTTAGTGTAAGGCAAGCCTGTTAATACACTCTGATAATCGTGCCATATCTGAGGTTCTTCAAAAATACCGTGATCGAGCGACATCACCGTTATTGGAAACTCCTCATCCTCATCCAGAGGGAAGTACTTTAGTATTTCGGCCAATAACACATGGTTTTTTTCCGCATAGGAATATACGATCTTTTTACTCATGGCTAATGCGGAATAATTGGCATCGGCAATCACTAATTCATCAAGATGCCCCATTCGGTAGATCACTTCATAGATTTCCGGTGTAATCAGATTGGATATCTCCATCAGCATCATATCATCCCCCTGTAAGTACACTTTAAGACTTCCCGCATATTAAAGAGGGGCTCAATCGTGGTTAAGAAGGCCTTAAATTTATCAGATATCTGTTGTAAGAATTATATCATGATTTATAAACATTTTACAATATTAGCTATAATTGGTATTGTATACTTGTTGTGATGGATTTGATGTAAAATCCGATTGATTATGTAATTTATTTGTTAATTACTTCAGTTTACGATACTTATCTTTTTTGGAGCCGCCAGGCACTTATATTATAGGCCTAAAACCAATACTTACATTTTCATGAAATATGCCGTTTATGTTTCTTTGCCGTCTTGCTAAGCCCAGGTCATCGTGATAAAATATGAGCTAAATATTACACAAAGCTTCCATATGATACAATAAAATTTAAAAAGTATAGAAAATAGTCGGACTAAAAGTGCACGGGAGGCTACAATGCTTGATAATACGATTCCTTTTGTGGAAATGAAAGGAATTACCAAATTTTTTACCAGTGTGAAGGCGAATGACAATATCGATATCGATATCCGGCACGGCGAAATTTTGGCTATCCTAGGGGAAAACGGCGCTGGAAAAACAACATTGATGAATATATTGTATGGTCTCTATAAACCGGATACAGGCCGGATTTTCATCGACGGAGCAGAGGTTGTTATTGCTTCTCCGCGGGAAGCTATTCAAAAAGGGATCGGCATGGTTCACCAGCATTTTATGTTGATTCCTACCCATTCAATTGTTGAAAACATCATATTGGGAATGGCAGACAATCAAGGAATTCTTCATCTGCGAAAAGTCGGCGCTAAAGTCTCAAAAATGGCTGAGGAGTTTGGCTTTCAGATTGAACCTTATCGTAAGGTTAAGGAGCTTCCTGTCGGCATTCAACAGCGGGTTGAGATTCTTAAAGCCATTTATCGCGGAGCTCATTTGTTAATTATGGATGAACCGACTGCAGTGCTAACCCCCCAAGAAACAGAAGACCTGTTTAAACTATTAAAAAGATTTGTGCAATCAGGCAATGCGGTGGTTCTGATTACCCATAAGTTAAACGAGGTTATGGGAATTGCAGACCGGGTGACCGTCTTGCGGGACGGCAAATACGTCCGTTCTGTTGCCAAAGCAGCCACAACCGAAGCAGAACTGGCCCAAATGATGGTGGGCCGGGAGATCGATTTACATATTGAGAATCAATGGCAGTCCGGCCGGAGTCCGAGGAGTGAAACAGCTAAGCCTCTTCTTTTGATGGAAGATGTAATGTTACGAGATAAAAATCATCATCCGGTGCTTGATGGATTGACGCTGGAACTCTATAAGGGCGAAATCTTGGGTATTGCCGGAGTTAGCGGCAACGGTCAAGAGGAGTTATCCGCCGTGCTGGCGGGATTGATGAAAGCAGAAAAAGGTCGGATTTATTTCAATGATCAAGAAATCACGAATCGTTCCTCTCATGAAATGATTCACCAAAAAATTAGTTATATTCCGGCAGACAGGCAGAATGAAGGACTTATCCTAAGTATGTCCATCCGGGAAAATTTGTTGCTTAAAAGTTACGACCAAAGTCCTTTCTTTAAAAATGGAGTGCTCAACCGGAAAGGTACCGTTGAAAATGCTAACCGCTTAATTAACCTCTTCAATATAAAGACGCCGGACGGGGAAACATTAGCCAGAAATTTATCCGGTGGTCATCAGCAAAAAGTCGTCGTTGCCCGGGAATTATCCCTGGAGCCTGAGTTGATAATCGCCTTTCAGCCGACTCGGGGCCTAGACATCGGAGCCATCAATTATGTGCACCAATTATTGCTGGAAGCCCGTTTAGCTGGGAAAGCGGTTTTACTAATTTCCACTGAATTATCGGAAATATTTAATCTTTCGGATCGAATCGGTGTTATTTACCGGGGTAAAATCTTAAAAGTTATGGATACTAGTGAGACTTCTATTCAGGAAGTGGGTTTATTAATGGCTGGAGTTGATACCAAGGATTCATTGTGAAAGGGGTAGTGTAAGAATAGTGGATACAGAAACCAAGAAAATTTTCGGCAAACAATTTAAAAAGAATCGTTATCACATTTTCAATATCATTTGTCCGGTGGCTTCAGTATTGTTGGCATTTTTGGCCGGGGGACTGATGTTGCTTCTCTTAAAAATCAATCCACTGGTAGTTTATGGGCGGATGATTGTCGCTTCCTTCGGCGATCCTTATAATTTGGCTGAAATGTTGGTCAAAGCCGCTCCGCTTTTATTAACCGGCCTGTCTTTCGCCTTTGCTTTTAAGGCCGGGTTATTCAATATTGGTGCCGATGGACAATTTTATTTGGGCGCGCTGGGTGCAGTGTTTGTCTCTCTAAAATTGGGTTTTTTAAATCCTTGGCTATTGTTGCCATTGGCTTTACTGGCTTCCATTATCATGGGTGGATTGTTCGGCGGGTTATCCGGATATCTCAAAGCCCGGTTTAATGCTAATGAAATCATTACAACCATTATGATGAATTATGTGGCGTTTGGGTTGACCAATTACGTTGTCAATGGCCCTCTAAAAGAGAAAGCGGGGGCTTATCCGCAAACCGATCCCATTCCTGCTCAGGCTCAGTTGCCACTCTTGATCAGCGATACGCGCTTACATTGGGGCTTTATATTGGCTCTGTTTTGTGCAGTTATCTTTTATTTCATCATTACCAGGACCAGTATCGGGTTTCAAGTCCGGGCAGTGGGCCTCAATCGACGAACCGCTGAATATGCAGGGATTAACACCAAAAGAGTTTTAGTTCTGGCTATGGTATTTAGCGGTATTTTTGCCGGTATAGCCGGATTTGGAGAAATAAATGGGGTTCAACACATCTTAATTCAAGGGTTTGCACCGAATGTGGGAACAATCGGAACAGTCATCGCTTTACTCGCCAATGCCAACCCGCTGGGAATTGTAATCGGTTCATTATTTTTTGGCTTTTTGCAGGTGGGCGCCAACCTGATCAGCCAAACTTCCCAAGTACCCCAAAATGCTATCGATATGATTCAGGGATTTGTGGTGATTTTTGTTTTGATCTCCTATTACATCCAATACCGAGTTAACGCTCATCAAAAGATTCGGCAGTTAAAGGGGGCTTTATAAATGTTTGTTGTCAATTTGTTGGCCGCAGGGGTGGATTTGGCCGGTCCCTTGTTGATTGCGGCTTTGGGTGAGTTATATGCCGAGCGGACCGGTGTATTAAATATCGGAATTGAAGGTATGATGCTGGCGGGGGCATGGGGTGGCTTTGTGACAACTTATTTTACCGGCAACTTGTGGCTGGGACTCGTGGGCGCAATTTTGATTGGTGCGCTTTTTGGACTTTTAAACGGCCTCTTGGCAATCACTATGAAAGTGAACCAGGTCGTCAGCGGAATTGCTATTAATATTCTATTATCCGGTTTGACCATGTACCTTTACCGGGTGATTTTCGGAATACCGCTATTGCCTGTGACGATACAGCATTTTTCAAAACTTCCCCTGCCCTTGCTAGGTAATTTGCCGGTGCTTGGAAAAATTTTTTTCCAACAGAATATGATTATCTATATTGCCTTTTTGATGGTACCAGCGGCTTATTTCATACTTTATAAAACTTCTTTCGGATTAGCGTTGCGTTCCGCTGGGGAGAAGCCGGAAGTGGTCGATACTGCCGGCTTAAATGTCACCCGGATCCGATATACCGGCATGATCATTGGTGGAGCTACGGCTGGCTTGAGTGGCGTTTTTTATTCCATGGCTCATTTAAATATCTTTGCCAATAATATTATCAGCGGTCGGGGCTTTATTGCATTTGCAGCCGTAATTTTCGGATGCTGGAATCCACTGGGAATCTTGCTTGCGACTCTTATCTTTGGTATTGCTGACGCGCTTTCCACGCGCTTTTTAACTTCAGGAATCCAGATAATACCCTATGAATTCCTGCTGATGACGCCATATATCATCACTATTCTCGCTACATTGATTTTTAGCCGTAAATCTGTTTCTCCCGCTTCTTTGGGTACGCCTTATCAAAAGGAATAACCGATGGAACACAATGGTTGACGAAGAAAAGAGGCGATTACTTTTAGAACAAGAATTTAAAATGGATGATGATTCATCCGTTGCATGTGAAACATCAAAAATATGAAAATTAATGGAGGTTTTAACTTGAAACGCAACAAGATTATTTTACTGTTTCTTACCATTTCGTTGATTCTATCCATCGGTGTTCAGGCTCAAAATGCGCCTAGTTACAAGGCTGTACTTATTTTACCAGGCCCGATCAATGATCAGAGCTGGAATGCTACTAACTACAGCGGTCTCTTAGCTTGTAATAAAAAATTGGGAATGAATATTGAATATGTAGAGAATGTTCAAGAGTCGGATTTTGAATCGACTTTCCGGAATTATGGTCAAAGGAAATATGATCTGGTTATTGCCGCCGGAACTCAATTTGATGACGCAGCCTCCAAAATTGCGCCTTTATATCACAAAACCCATTTTTTAATTATTAACGGCGCCAAGGGTGTCGCTCCCAATCTTACCGGAGTCACTATTCGTGAGTGGGAAAGCGGTTATTTGGCTGGAGTTATGGCTGGACTTTCCACTAAAACCGGGATCATTGGTGAAATGGGCGGGTTTCCTAACCCGATCATGGTTGAGACCTTGAATGCTGTGGAAACCGGTGCTAAAAGTGTCAATCCTAATTTTAAAAAAGCGATTATCAGTTATGCCAATTCCTGGTCCGATGTAAGCAAGGGCAAAGAAATCGGTCAGTCTATGTTGGAAAACGGTGCTGATGTCCTGTTTGCCTATGCCAATCAAGCCGGACTCGGTACTTTGATGGCTGCCAAGGAAGCCAAAGCCAAATTTATCGGTTTTGCCAGTGACCAGAACGACGCTGCTCTTAATATTATTCCTGGAAGCGTGGCCTATCGCTATGACCAACTCTATCTTTTTGTAGTCGGTCAGTTCTTAAAGGGAAAGCTCAAACCCGTTGTTAGCACTGTGGGCTTAAAAGAGGGTATTATTGCTGTTACTTATTCGCCTCTTGCGACCCAGCAGATGAAGAACGCGGTTGATAAAGCATGGAAAGGAATTGTAGCCGGTAAGATCAAAATGGCAGGGAAGAAATAATCCCACAAGTTAAATAATGGTTGATAGCGGATTTTGCTAAAACGAGAGGCTGTCTAAAAAGTAGTTCTAAATCTGAGGTTATCCAAATTGAGGTGTTGGGAAAAAGCAGCTCATCGATATCGGATAGCTTGAGAAATTAAAAGCTCTTTGAGGACAGTCTTTTTATTTACTACGATAACGGCAAAGAGACCTTTGAACACTTGTCTGAATAAAAAAGCTTGGAGGAGGCTAACTGACACCATGTTGCAGGAGTTAATCGACGACTGTTAACGGATAATCGGAATTCAAAGTGAATTGGGTCAGGAAAAATCTGGAGTTGACCGATTCACTTTGATCCTTATCCAGGAAAAATCAGTTCTTCCCGAGAAGTGTATCATCACACTGGATCGTCATTTGTTCCCCGGAGAGACCGAAGAATCGGTATTAATGTCCATCCGGATATTACTTGACCGGCTGGCACAGAGAAATCCTGATTTTCGGGCTGAGACTAAGCTGTTAGAAGCCTCCAAATAATGTTATACTGGCGCTGTAATATCAGGCAAGTGTTTTTTTCCAGGTTGGTCTTTTCCGAAAACCACTCAATTCATCCAGACGGCGCAAGCGGCATTGAGGAAGGCTGGCTTTAATAAACCTGCTTTTCTACTATTCTTTTTGTACCGACGGGAGCCAGTCGGCTGGAATTCGCCATATTCCGACATTAGGATTTGGCCCGTTCCGGGAAGAGATAGCCCCTATTACCGATGAATATGTTGGAACTGGAACAATTGAGGGGAGCGTATGACGGTTATATTTGCCCTAATTGGAAATTTTTTAAGCAGGTGAACACAGTAAGCCGGTAAATTTATAAAAAGATAACATAACGCAAAGTTATCGAATGATTTTACCCTATAAATCGGTGATAAGAAGGCCTGAAGATGAAACTTTTAATTAAAGACGGTTTAGTTGTAGACGGTACCGGAAAACCCGGATTTTGTGGTGATTTGCTTATTGAGAAGGGACGGATAATCCATATCGGCCACTTTCCGGAGCAAGAATGCGATCGGGTAATTTCTGCAGCAGGGCAAGTGGTGGCGCCGGGATTTATCGATGCCCACAGTCATTCTGATCTGGAAGTTTTTGTCGATCCTTACCTGGAATCTAAAGTCAGACAGGGTATCACGACAGAGATCATTGGCCAGGACGGAGTTGCGGCTGCTCCTGTTGGAAAAAATTCTTATTCCTATCAGGAAAATTTAGCCCGGATTACCGGGGATTACCAAGGGGTAACCTGGAACTGGCAAACGGTTGACGATTATTGGAAACGCCTTGAAACGCAGGGAATTGGCCCAAACCTAATGAACCTCGTTCCCCACGGAAATGTCCGCATGGAGGTTCTTGGACTGGAAAATCGTAAGCCCGATTCAAGTGAGATCCGGCAAATGCAGGAGGTTTTAAAACGGGATTTAAAAGCTGGTGCGGCAGGCTTATCAACAGGTTTAATTTATCCGCCTTGCAGTTTTGCAGATACCCAGGAATTAATCGCGCTGTGCAAAGTCGTAGCAGATTCCGGGAAAATTTTTGCTGTTCATCAGCGGAGTGAAGCCGACGATATTCTTGCTTCCATGTGTGAAGTAATTGAAATCGCCCGGGAGAGCGGCGTTAAGGCTCACTTTTCTCATTTTAAAGTTTGCGGCCGGGAAAATTGGGTTCGTGCGGAACAGATGGTAACCCTGCTTAATCAGGCCCGAGAGGATGACATTGCCGTTTCTTTTGATATGTATCCCTATACTGCCGGAAGTACCACTTTAAGTGTGGCGCTGCCTCCGTGGGCTTTAGAAGGGGGAATGGTTGCAACTCTCGGACGTCTGAAAGACAGTAAAAGTCGCCGTTTGATGTCCCATGATATTCAGTCGGGTCTTCCGGGTTGGGATAATTTATTAAAGTTCGCCGGTATTGATGGAATTTTTATTACTTCAGTCCGGACCATTCAAAATCAGAACTATATCGGTAAGAGTCTAGCGGAGATTGCCAAGTTAAGAAACCAGGATCCGGTGGAAGCGGTCTTCGATTTATTACTGGCGGAAGAGCTGAAAGTGGGTATGATTGATTATCATAGTAGCGAGGATAACTTAATTCGTTTTTTGCAACGGCCGGAATCCAG
>DNPQ01000376.1:0-485 GCA_003501335.1 Bacillota bacterium | reverse complement strand
TGGGACGCTATGTTCGGACTTTAAAAGCCTTGACACTGGAAGAGGCTATCCATAAAATGACGGGGAAAACGGCAGCAGTTTTTCATTTATTTGATCGGGGGATCATTAAAGAAGGAAACCGGGCGGATCTGGTGATTTTTAATCCCGATACGATTAATGATACCGGTACATTTGACGCTCCTTGCCGTTATCCGGAAGGCATTAGTCAGGTGTTGATTAATGGGACATTGGTTTTGGATGATGGTGGGCGGGGAGAACAATTGACCGGGGAGATATTGCGTTGGCTGTCATGAATTTATTTAAACCTTAAAATTATCAATGATTGCTTTAATGTCACCGGCGGAAGATGCGATAAAATCAGGTTTTAGTTTCCATTCAAGCGGTTTTGAACCGCTATAATCCACCGCAATGCATTTTACGGTAGTTTCATAGCCATTATTTTTCAATAGCCTTTCGGCATTTTTTCCAAAAGTCACATCCTCTTG
>DNPQ01000452.1 GCA_003501335.1 Bacillota bacterium | reverse complement strand
CCAAAATTTCCGCTTCCCGCTCAAATCTTAAGTTAATTTGGGATTCTCCCACAAAGCCGAAATATAATTGATCAATCAAAGCCTGTCCAAAAGTAAAGATATATTTAAACAGACGAAAATACCTTTTTAAAAAACTATCTCCCGGAAACCGCCGTTTCAAATAAGGTTTTGCGCACCGGTACACGCTGGACCTTAAGATAACATAATAAGGTACTAGTAAAAACAATATTCCATATGCCCATTTTAAACCAATATGCTGCAAAACATAATGGAAAATGGCATATCCCAATTTATTGCCGTAGCGGCGTTTTTCTCCATGAATATTTTGTTTTCCCTGAGCATCTTTACTTTGTTCCATCATGATTTCCTTTTTAATAGTAAATCCCATAGCGAGCCTCTAAATCCCGAGTTATGCATGAAACGGTTTCTCTCGGCCACTCCCGCCCAGGGAAAAATCCAATTTCGCTTTTGTTTAAAGGACGCCATCAGATATTGGTTGAGCCATTCAACATCAATATCCGGAGAATGATAATATATTTCTTGAGCAAACAATTCACTTTCATCCCGAATCAAACCGGTCTGCTTGGCAAGTTCACAAATCCCGGTACCGGGAAAAACCCGGACCCCCATCCCGCCAAATACAACGCAATAATCAAGCTCCGAAAGATTCTTGATCCCTTCACGGACAGTCTGGCTGGTTTCCCCGGGACCGCCAAAAATAATGAAATGAGAGCCCGGAATGTCATACTCTGCAAATAAATTATTGGCTTTTCGGACATCATCCCAACAAAAACTTTTCTTCATTCCCCGTAAAGTCGGATCACTGGAACAATCAGTGCCCCATTCGACGGAATGAAGCCCCGTCCGCTTCATAAGTTCAATTTCTTCCCTTTGAAACTCAGCCGGCCGCAAATAAGCGGTCCACGGAATGGTTATACCCCGGCGGGCCATTTCCTCCATAATCAGCAAATATTGATTATTACAATCATTAAACACTGAATCTGTAAAAAATAGGAAATCAGCCTGATATTTATTTTTCAAAAAAGCAATTTCGTCAACGACTGCTTCGGGTTGCCGAAAAATATAACGGGTCCCTTCCAATTGCGGGTAAGAACAATATAAACACTGATGCGGGCAACCTCTTTTGGTGCTAATATTCAACATCCCGCCTTGATGCAAGTAAAATTGGGTCAATCGGCTCTCCCGGGCTAAATAATAACCGTTTTCCCCGGAATTATCGATTTCTCCGATAATAATCGGATTGGGAGGCAATTTCTTTTGTTCCAGCATCGCCAATAATTTAGGAAGGCTAACCTCTCCAGGACCTATAATTCCATAATCAGCGCCCAGGAATTCCAAAAATTGGCTTGGAAAAATTGTATAAGCCGCTCCCCCCAAAATGATCGGCGCTTTCGTAGTTTGCTGAATCTTTTCAATCAATGATTTGTATTGGAATACAAACGATTGAGGTTCATTAAAATTAACATTATCCACGTTGCGCATGGAAATAGCAATATAATCCGGTTTAAATTCAACCAATGCCGTATCAAGGCCCGCTATGCCATCAACCATTAAATCGAAAAATTTTACCTCAATCCCGGATTTTTTAACAGCAGAAGCAACAATATTGGCGCCAAGTGGGTACACAGGGTAGGGATCATCCATTACATTACTGGAAACCATTAGTAATTTGGTCATCCTTATCCCTCAAATAAATCCGAAAATTGGAAACTGGGGCTTAGCGAAATTTCGGATTTTAATTTTTCAGTTTTAACGGAAGATAAAACGGCAAAAGCTGCTCCCCTGGCAAATTGTTTATCACTTTGAGCATGTTGGGAGGCTTCGACCCATCCCACTAAAATGCAATCCCATTGTTTTGAAGCTAATAACGAAAGCGCCGCGGGCATCAGAGATAAACCCGGATGAGCCGGATCATTGCCGACGCAAAAAGTAGGCCCGATGAAATTAAAAAACACCGCGATTTCTCCCAAA
Organism: Bacillota bacterium; assembly: GCA_003501335.1. Lineage (GTDB taxonomy): Bacteria > Bacillota > UBA4882 > UBA8346 > UBA8346 > UBA8346. Next base: position 2,873 of record DNPQ01000452.1, on the reverse strand, counting down.
GCGACATTCGAAAGGGTATAAGAGAAAAGATTGGGACTTGCGAATTCCCCCCCAGCTTCACAAGTGGATTCAAAAAAAGCCAAATCATCATCATATACGCCGCTGGAACTCCCTACGATAATCCCGATATTCTTTTTTCCTTCTCTTTGGAGCAAATCGGCATCTTTTAAAGCCAAAACCGCAGTTGAAAAACAAACTTGGGTATAAATATCGAAACGTCCATATCGTCCCGGCAATTCCCAGATATAATCTTGCAATTTCGGATATTGAAAAGGTCCATCAGAACCGGAAAATAGAGGCTTTGAACCAAAAAAGCCATAACCATGGGTTGAAAGCCATCCGCTTCCTAAAAGATAGATTTTTCCTTGACTTGTCATGATAAGTTCTCCATTAAAATAGCGGCATTGATTCCACCAAATCCAGAGTTACTGGTTAAAATATTCCGGCCGGGAAATGCAGTTTTTTCTAAAACCACACCCGGAGATTCAGGCAACCGGCATCCCACGGTGGGAGGTATCATTTCTTCACGCAAACATTTCTCACACAAGGCGATCTCAATACCCCCGGCAGCCCCTAAAGTATGGCCAATGGCCCCTTTAACACCAAATAGCAAAGGAACGTTTTCTCCAAAAACGGACTGGGCAGCTAACAATTCCATGGTATCATTATAACGGGTTCCGGTCCCATGAGCACAAAAGGCCTGAATACTAGAAGGATCCAGTTCAGCCATTTTGATGGCTTGAAAAAGCGCTTTTGCAAGACCAGCACCATCTCTGGAGGGGCCTGTAATGTGGTTGGCATCGTTGGTAATTCCGTATCCGGATATCCGGATGTCTGTCGGCTCCGCCGACAGAAAAAGGGCCACCGCTCCATCCCCTAATGATAAACCGCTCCTCTGCGTATCAAAAGGCATACACACTTCAGATTTCATGGCCTTTAAAGCTGCAAAACCATAATAAACAAACCGGCTCACCATATCGGCGCCGGCAACCAAAATATGATCATAGCGTCCTTCAGCAATATATTGTGCCGCCAGTGCGCATCCAATCGTTGAAGAAGCACAAGCGGCGTTGACTTCCATACCGTCATTTTTTAAACCCAAAATATCAGCAAGCCAGCAACGCAAATCATGGGCCGAAGAGTAAAAGGGCTCCGGAGTCCCATTATAATGGCTCTCAACCTTTTCCCCATTATTTTTAATGCCCGTCCAAATCAAAAACGTATCTTCCGGCAATTTGGGGAAACCTGCCAGACATTCCTTCATCAAAATTGGGATAAAATTAGTCTGGAAGTCGGAAAAATCTCTCTTATATAACGCCAAGCCGGTTTCCGGCAGTAAGGTATTTTCAAAATGCGCTTTCTTCATAATACTGGACTGGTTATTCAACAATGAATGCCAAGTTGTATCCAAAGAACCCAAACCGGTGATGATTGCAGAATTATTTAAATAAACGTCTCTTTTCACTGTAAGCTCCAATCATCCCACTTTTGGTAAAATAATTCCGCGAACTCCGGTCTTAACATCATGGGATTACCGGTTAAATCCGTATAAACCTGAACGGTATATCCTCTTGCCGATAAAGTACCATTTTCAGCATAAATTTGATAACTAAAATTCATTCTTGCGGCTTCCGAATAATGGCAAACAGCCTGAATCCGGATGAGTTCATCATACTTGAGTGGATATAAATGGTCAATATGCAACTGGACGATAGGCATTGCAAATCCATGCTCCGCCATATCATAATAAGTAAATCCAAATTTACGGCCCCATTCATTCCGGCCTTGTTCGAAATAACTGACATAGCGTCCATGCCAGACAATCCTTAGGGGATCAATTTCATCAAATTGTACTCTTCGAAAACACTCCGCCATCAGCGGCGCTTTTTCATCCTTTGGAAAGTAGCTATCGTTTCTTCGATGCATGATCATGAGTTTATTTCTTCTCTTTCTTCATTCATGCTTTCCACAGCTTCCATTAAACCGGGAGAGCTCTTTGCCGTCTTTCCCTTTGACCATGGCTGTAAATAAGCATCCGGAATCTTGATTTTGATTTATGTTTATTTCGATAGCAATGACTTGACCCGGGAGAACCATCCCGCTGATCTTCATTTTTTTAATCGATTTCAATGAAATAGTTTTCTCTAGAAGTATTTCCAAGCCAACCGTAGCGATTTCCAATAAAACAACACCTGGTAAAATTGGATTACCCGGAAAATGGCCGTCGAAGGCCTCGAAGTCCGGGGGACAAGCTATAGTAAAAAAGATATTGTCTTTCCCAATATGGATTTCCAAAATCGAAGAGTAGAGCTGAATATGCATATTGGAAACCAAGTATAGGGGTAAATTCTGCCCTTCCTGATGAATTTCGGCTGGCCCGGCAGAATCGGGAACCTGATTTGTTATTCCGCTAAGTTCAGTTAAATTCTCGGTTTGATATAATTTAGTGGTCAGTTGGGCTATTTTTTGACCATCCCGTTCAACGATACCTTGAATAAAGCTTACATGGGAGATTTCTTCAATCGTAAAGCCACGCAAAGTTAACATATCACCCAAATACACCGGGTCAAAAAACTCGGCATCTTGCAAGCCAACAAACAGACCTTTTTGAACTATCATTCCGCCCTGCCTGGCCTGATATCCAAAAACAGCTGCAGTCAATTGATTAATGTACTCGATTAATACGGAATTTGAAAGTTGCCACTGGTTGTCAAGAAAGATATTTTCTTGGGTGATAACCGCACTGGACTCACTATCATCAAATTTAGCTTTAATAAGTGTTTGATTCAAGCTCATTTTCCCTTTTTGGGGGATTAAATCAGCGATGGAACACGGAAGAGTCAAATCCTCACCTTCATTGCGACATTAAATTT
>DNPQ01000581.1:7368-7810 GCA_003501335.1 Bacillota bacterium | reverse complement strand
ACAATAATATCCCCGCTATGGACCTTTTTGACAAAATCGGGATCGGCGTCTTCCATGCAGTGGGAGGCCAGTTCTTGGGGATCACTGGTATTCAAATAACGGGCCGGGATAATTAAGTCGGTGTCGACATCATTCCCAAAACGCCAAACATTTCCTTGGATGCGATTCATTGAACTCCTACCTCCTCAGGTCCGGCAATTTTTCCGGCGATGGCTGATGCGGCAGCTATCGCCGGCCCTGCCAAATAGACTTCACTTTCGGGATGTCCCATCCGGCCGACAAAGTTACGGTTGGTGGTGGAAATTGCCCGTTCGCCTTTGGCTAAGATACCCATATGTCCACCAAGGCACGGTCCGCAAGTGGGGGTTGAAATAGCTGCCCCTGCATCCAGGAAAATTTCAAACAAGCCTTCATGCATGGCTTGACGCCAGATGGATTGGGT
>DNPQ01000581.1:0-7097 GCA_003501335.1 Bacillota bacterium | reverse complement strand
CCCGGAATGATAATTAACCGCACATTAGGATTTACTTTCTTTCCTTTTAAGACAGTGGCAGCCTGGCGTAAATCTTCAATCCGGCCATTGGTGCAAGAGCCGATAATGGATTGATCGATAGCGACAGTACCGCATTGTGATAGGGGTTTACTATTCTCCGGTGAATGAGGGAAGGCAATCTGTGGTTCCATTTTGGAAATATCCCATTCATAGGTTTTAGCATATCGGGCATCCGGATCACTTTTGTAAATAGGATACTTGCGAGTCGTACGTCCTTTCACATACTCAATCGTTTTGTCGTCCACCGCGAAGATACCATTTTTGCCGCCGGCTTCGATGGCCATGTTGGCCATAGTGAAACGTCCTTCCATGGAAAGGGCCGTAATCGCTTCACCTGTAAATTCCATGGCTTGATAAAGGGATCCGTCAACCCCGATTTGGCCGATGGTGAATAGAATCAAATCTTTGCCTCCAATCCACCGGGGGAGTTTGCCGGAAAATATAAACCGGATACTTTCGGGAACTTTTAACCACGCTTTACCGGTGGCCATCCCGGCAGCCATATCGGTGCTGCCGACTCCGGTTGAAAAAGCGCCTAACGCTCCATACGTACATGTATGAGAATCGGCTCCGATTACCAGATCACCAGGAATAACCAAACCTTGCTCCGGTAAGAGGCAATGCTCGATGCCCATCGCGCCCACTTCGAAATAATTCGTGATACCGTAGTGGTGGGCAAAATCGCGCATCATTTTGGCCTGTTCAGCCGATTTAATATCTTTGTTGGGCGTAAAATGGTCTGGAACGAGGGCTATTTTATGGCAATCAAAGACTTTATCGACACCGATTTTGGCAAATTCTTTAAAAGCAACTGGCGCCGTGATATCATTTCCGAGCACTAAATCAAGGGAGACATCAATTAACTCTCCTGGAGCTACAGCATTTTTTCCGGCGTGAGCCGCTAGAATTTTTTCAGTCATGGTCATACTCATGAATATCATCCTTTCGGGCTTTCATATTTTAATCTAGTTAAGGTTTTGTCCCCACCGCTAAAAACATCGGGATCTCGAAAGTCTCTCCGGCTCGATTGGAGGTGCGGCAATTGCAATCTAAATCATCAATTTGGACCTCTATGAAACCCGCTTTTTCAAACCATAATTGGATTTCTTTTTTTTCAAAACCCAGCCAGAGATCGAATTTTTCCTGTTGAACCCATTGATAATTATGCTGGTTTACGTCGGTAAGAATTATTCGTCCGCCCGGTTTTAGGATCCGGGCCATTTCCTTGATGGCTAAAGACGGTTCTAAAAGATGGTGTAATAAAAGGTTGGCATACACCAAATCTTGAGAAGCATCTTCCAAGGGTAAGTCATGGGCATCACCAACTAAAAATTCAATATTATCCAGGCCTGCTTTTATAATATCGTTAGCGGCGACTTCGAGCATTGCCGTAGATGAATCGATGGCTACAACTTTACCGGCGTATTGAGCCAAGCTTTTTGCCAAATAACCGGTACCCGTCCCTATATCAGCCACTTGGGAACCAGCGGGAGGGGTATAACGGGATATCAGCTTATCCCGAAGGGCGTTTCCGTAACAAGCTTTCCGTAACTCATCATAAACTGGAGCAACTTGATCAAAATAGGCATTATTTTCTTCTTCGGCTGAAGTATAAGCCCGGGAGTTGCCTGTCTCTATCCAATTTAGCAGGGCGGCCCGGGAAAATCGCCATTCACGTCCGACTTTTCGAGCCGGTATATCTTCTTCTCTTAAAAGTTTTAAGAATGTCTTGCTGCTTACTTGAAAAAGCTGACTGGCTTCTTCTAATGTTAAGACATCCTTAGATTCCGGATTGTTCATGAATCAAGACCCTTATCAGTATATTTTTACTTATTATATCCAATTTGCCAAGATACGTCAAGAATTATATTCTATTAACTTCCTTTAAAGTTTGCTATTTTCTTTATAAAACAGTTTATTTACTCTTAGTTTGAAAATGATGAAACCAGGGTTCGGTTGGATTTTAAGTTTACGTTGGAGTGAACGCATGATAGTCGGCGGCTCTTTTTTATTTCCGGGGAAAGCTCTATTTTTCGTTAAAGAAAACGAAAAATGAATGGTAATATATTGAATCACAGAACTGGGAAGGAAATTAAAGTTTGGGTGTCGAAATAAAACGACAATTGCAGATTAAATCGAGGTGAACAGATTTGATCGAACTTCAACAGGTTTCCAAAATTTATACTAACGGTGTCGTCGCATTAAACAAGATTGATGTTTCGATTGACAAGGGAGAATTTGTTTTTTTGGTAGGGGCAAGCGGAGCTGGGAAAACAACTTTTATGAAACTCGTCAACCGAAGGGAATTACCGACCGAAGGAAAAGTTTTTGTAGGCCGTAAAAATTTATCACAAATGAAAAATTCAGAAATTCCCATATTTCGCAGGAATATTGGAACGGTTTTTCAGGATTATAAACTATTGCCCAATAAGACTGTTTTTGAGAACGTTGCTTTTGCACTTGAAGTCATTGAATCAGCAAGACGGGAAATTCTCCGACAGGTACCGGCAGTGCTGGATTTGGTGGGCCTAAAAGATAAAGCCCGGGTTTTCCCTTCGGAATTGTCAGGCGGTGAACAGCAGCGTGTTTCCCTGGCCAGAGCCATTGTGAATCGTCCATTGCTTTTACTCGCCGATGAACCCACCGGCAATTTGGATCCCGATACTTCCTGGGGGATTATGGACCTGTTTTTAGAAATTAATAAGCGGGGTACGACCATTATTATGGTAACTCACAATAAAACGGTTGTCGATCGGATGAGAAAACGGGTTATTGCTCTGGAAAACGGTACTCTGGCCAGAGATGAACAGAAAGGGGTCTACGAGAATTGAAAATAAGAACAGCCGGTTATTTTTTTAAAGAGGCCTCAAAAGGGCTTACTCGAAATGGGCTGATGAGCCTGGCTGCCGTAATTACAATATCGCTATCTCTCATCATTTTGGGGTGCTTTTATATAGTGGTGACCAATTTTAACCATTTTGCCGAAATGGCGAAAGGTGTTTTGGAACTCCGGGTATATTTAAAGGATGGCGTCGATCCAAGTCCGATTCAAGCTCAAATTATCGAGCTGGATGGAGTCAAGAACGTCCACTATGTTTCACGTGAAGCCGGTGCCAAATGGCTTGAAAAAAGTTTAGGCGTGAAGGACCTTTTTGTAAGTTCCGATAATCCCTTACCGGATATGATCAATATTAAACTCAAAGACGACGTTAGAGTTAGAAGGCTGGTCAGCCAGATCAACCAAATTTCCGGCGTTGACGAAGTCGAGTATGGTAAAACTTTTGTGGAAGCAATGCTGGTCGTAGTCAGAATTATATGGGTTCTTGGATTTAGTTTGGTCATGGTTATCGGGATCGTGGTTTTGTATATCATCACGAATACGATTCGTCTCACAGTGTTTGCCCGCCGTAAAGAAATTGAAATTATGAAACTCGTTGGGGCCACAGATTGGTTTATTCGCTGGCCTTTTATGCTGGAAGGTATTATTTTGGGCCTTAGCGGCGCTTTGTTATCCGCCGTTATACTATCGAAAGGGTATCATTTTCTTTTTGAATATATTCACCAATTGGCTCCCTTTATTCCACTCCTTCGGGAAGCCTTTGTCAGCCAAAAAATGTTTTTACTCATTTCGGTTGTGGGGTTTGCTTTTGGCGCCATTGGCAGTATGATGTCGATTAAGAAATTTTTGCGGGTATGAAGCCTAGTAATATTCAAAGGCAGCCGGGGCTGATGGTTGCTTTAAATAATGTCAGGGTCGACCCTCCGCTTTTGATGGGAGGAATATCGAAAAATTATAACCCAGTTGCGTGAATTTATGTAAGTATATACGTAGATATAATAGAAGTAATTATTTATGATTTGATGTTGAAAATTGGGCTTTGTCCTCTGAGGTCCTTTTTTCGGCGACTTCGTTGACGGTTCAATTTTTATTACTTTTTAGAAAACGGTTTTCTGCTCAAGCTTATTGTGATCATCAAGGATGCTTGAATGGATAGGTCAATGATGAGCTAGACAAAACCCTGAAATGGAAAATATAAAAATTGCCATTGGCGGCAGAAAAGAAGTTCTGGATCAGCGATTAATTGCTATATATAAAGATGGGTATCAAAGTTATTTAGCAATAGTATTCCGCATATTATTGATGAGGTTGGGTCAAACAAATATTTAAAGGGAAAATTGTTGGAAAAGTAGGCAGTATAGGGTTTAGTACCGGTCCTGATTTATATTTTAAAGTGCATAAAGCAGGGACCCCACAGATCCGTTAAGTTCATTATAAAGGATGGGTTTTTTTTGGCGAAAAATTCCCGTTTTCGATTCCTATGGATAATCGTAGTGTTTTTGGTCTCAATGTGTTTTTTGGGCTGGTGGTGGCAGGGTAATGCCAGAGCGGGCAAATATCGGGATTTACTTTCAGCTTTTTATGTCATAAGCATTGTAAAAGTAAATTATTATCAACCGGTGAGTATGGTTAATTTAATGAAAATGTACTGGGAGAAGGGGCAGATTTCAGGTATGCTTCAGTCCCTCCATGATCCCTATACCCGTTTTTTAGACCGGGCGCAATATTCCGAGCTTAAGAAAGATACCAGCGGATCTTTTGCAGGAATTGGTATTTTTTTTATTGTTAAAGAAGGGGAATTACTGATTTCGAAAGTCGTGGCCGGCTCACCCAGTGAAAAGGCAGGATTACAAGAAGGCGATCGAATCATCGCCATCCAAAAGGTTTCGCTCCGGAAAATCAGCGCCGATGCGGCGATTGCCAAAATTAGAGGCAAAATCGGTACTCCGGTTACTTTATTAATCGTCCGGGGAGAGGGAGATAAACGCCAGGAATTGGTTTTTCAAGTTAAAAGAGAAAATATCACCGTTCCAACCGTGGAAATGAATATTAAGACTGATCCTTTCCTTGGGAAATATGCTTTTATCAAAATCACCCAATTTGCGGAGACGACCCCAGTTGATTTGGAAAACGATTTACGGAAAATCGATAAGATGATTGATTGTCGGGCACTGGTATTGGATTTGCGCGCCAATCCCGGAGGCTCATTGGATGCTGCCATTAAAGTAGCCAGTGAGTTTATTCCGGAAAACACCCCTATTATCCATGTTAAAAGGCGCAATATGCCGTGGCAGGTTTTATCATCCGAATATTTCGTCCATCGTCATTTACCCATGGTGGTGCTGGTCAATAGCTGGAGCGCCAGTGCGTCGGAAATTGTTTCCGGCGCCCTGAAAGATCAAAAACGGGCCATATTGGTTGGTACCCATACTTTCGGTAAAGATTTGATTCAAGAAATCAAAGAGCTTCCCGGCGGAAGCGCCATGACGATTACCATCGCAAGCTATTTGACATCGGGGAAGGTGAATATTCATAAAAAAGGGGTTCAACCGGATATGGTGGTGGAAATCCCCGGTGCGCTGGATCGCTTGCTGAAGCATGGGGATACCGGACTCTTTAAAAAAATGAATGAGTTGCAAGAGGCGGCAGCCCTTAAAATATTACGGGAGCGTATTTTACAACATCAGAATAAGCTGGCAAGTTGATTGTCTCAACCGTGGATATTGAAACCCTCGGCTTAAGCCTAACGGTTGCCTTCATAGATTAAATAAAAGGATATGGATTTGTAATCTTGATCGATAAATTTACTTAGGGGACAGACACAGTCCAATTGAATTCCGAGAGGAGTGAAACTTTTGAGGCCGGTAACTAAAACACTGAAAACGGCCTTTATTTTTTACCTTATTTATGCTGTACTTTTATCGGTGATTGCATTATGGCTACCTAGAACGGAATTTATTTCGAAAATGTTTTCAAAAGATAGCCAACCCCTTGAGCAGGGGATCATTGTAAAATTGCACCTTAAGCAGCAAGAATATCAAAAATCATGGCAAAAAATATTGGCCGATGAAGGATACATCCCAAAGGCAGTTTATAAAAGTCGGAAAGATCAGCTTTTACGTAGAAAAGTGGGCCGTCGGCAAATAGAATGGACTTTCTCGACGAGCACCATTGTCTTACCGAAAGCAGCCAATAAGAATGCAATCCTTCGTTTAACATTTAAATGGCAGCAACTGGAACAGAACCTGGGTTTTGCGATTCATTCGGAAAAGTGGGGTTATTCGGGTGGTTTGCTTTGGGTCAAGCTTGAGAGCTCCTTCCCTATCCGGGGGGAAAAGTACGGCCCTAGCCTGCCATTGGAACATTTGACGTTGATCCAGCCGGTGGTGGGTTTTAAAGGCCGGTTGCCGGGTCTGATACCGGAGCTTCCCCCTGTGAAGCCGGATGCTTTGGTTGCGCCTTCAACAGTCCAACCAAAATCGATCCCCAGGGCCCCCGCAGCTGGGCAACTGGCTCCCTTGCCTCCGAATATCCGGAAAAAGGTCCGGGCGGCAATTATTATTGACGATGTCGGTTATGTTATAGAGCCGGCTGAGGCCATGCTGAAAGTTCAAGCGCCTTTAACTTTTTCGGTGTTGCCTTTTGGACCTTACAGCCGGAAATATGCAGAGGCAGCTAAAGAACGAGGTTTTGGGGTGATGCTGCATTTGCCGTTGGAACCCATGAATCCGAGCATCAATCCCGGTCCGGGTGTCATTAAACGCAGTTTTACCGAAGAGGAAGTTGCTGACCAGCTCGCTAAGGATTTGGATCAGGTTCCGGAGGCGATCGGCATCAACAATCATGAAGGTTCTGCAGGCACCAGCGATGAACGGCTGATGGGGATATTGATGAAAGAAATAAGCAGTCACCAGAAGTTTTTTGTCGATAGTGTAACGATTGGAAGCTCGGTAGCTTACAAGTATGCCCGTTTGAACCAAATACCTTGTGCCAAACGGAAGGTCTTTCTTGATAACAAAACCGATATCGCGGATGAAAAGGAAGCCTTACGGGAATTAATCCGGATAGCACTGCGGGATGGAGAGGCTATTGGCATCGGCCATGTCAGGGCCGGTACGGCTCAGGCGATTACCGAGATGCTTCCGGAATTTGCCAAAGCCGGAGTGGAACTGGTGCCGGTAGCGGAGCTGGTGAAGTA
>DNPQ01000183.1 GCA_003501335.1 Bacillota bacterium | reverse complement strand
CGCTATATACGGTTCCGCCATGCTCACCCAGCCATAAATAAGCCCGGGCCACCCCGATTGCCCCTAAAGAGTCCAGTTTATCAGCATCATAAAGGCATTTTGCTTCGATGCTTCGCGGCGGATTATCATCCCGAAAGCGGTGAGTGGCGATGCATTCGCAAATGGCCTTAATTTGAGCCGGATCTTCTTTGAGCTCTTCTAAAAGTTTAGCTGTCATTTCACTGCTGGCAGCAGCATGACAAATCGCCCCGCCACTTTTTTCCTCGGATTCCCGGCCAATATCATGAAATAAAGCAGCAATACCAATGATTCTTAAATCTCCGCCCTCGTTTTCTCCGATTTTAAGAGCTAATTTTAGAACTCTTTCAATATGGGAAAAATCATGAGCAAGCCCTGTATGATACATTTTTCTCGCCAATTGCATATAGGGCTTGAGTTCCATCAGAATGTCCATATTACGAATTAGAATCTCCAATTTTTTATATTATTTCCTCTCCCATGATATTCTTTCCATCGTTTCCCTCCCTGGAACACTCATGAGGATAATTTATAACTATTTTACATTTTTACAAATAATCCTTTTGATTCATTTTAATATCTCCTATTAATATCTCCTAATTTTGGAAATTGACTATTCAATTTTGAAGCCAAACTCAATCCATTTTTCATTTTGGTTGCACCGTCCCTGGTAGTATCACTCCAGCGCCGTTTCCCACATAAACATTGGGAACCTCACCGACGATCACGGCTTCGGCGAGAGGAATATCGCTGCTAACTTGTACTTCCTGGTTCACCAAAGGCACCACCATTTTAATCACCGCCTTCACTGTCAAATAAATTCTGTGCCTTACCTGGTTGATACCAGCCTGATCAAAGCAATCATTGATACTGCTCTCTACAAAACCAATCGGCATGACTTTGACTACAATATCCGGTCCGAAACCGGCCATAATCTTCGAACCAATCACTTGACCCACCGGAATTTTCACGGTCAGTTTGGGCAAATCCTGCAAACGTTTTTGTACTGCCAAAGTAGCTTCGGAAGAAATCCGGTTAATCTCCCCGGTATTGGGTTGAATCATGGTAACTCGGCCTTCCGAACTCAATTGAATTTTAATCAGATTTTGATACGTAACATCCGGACAGATATTAGACCGTATCGCTTCATTAATGGCGCGCGTAGCAATGACTCTGGCTTCAGTTTCAGCCAAACGGTGAAGTGTAGGACGAATTCTAAAATCAACGATATAAAAGCACAATACCAACAACAAAAAAAATATTCCTAAAAAAGTGATTGAATTAAATCGGCGTCTACGGTAAGGGGGAATTTTTAAAAAAACAAAACGTTTATTTAATTGAAAACGCATAAATTCAATCATTCCTTTCTTTGCTCTGTAGAACACCTTAAAGCATTAAAGCATTGAATTGTAGGAGAACTTATCCTCACCGGATAAAAATCCAAATCCAGCCAATGAAAGCTGTACATATAATCTATTAATCTAAAAAAATTTTCAACCGTAAGTCGTAAAAGGAAGAGGTGCTTAACTACAATTCTCTTTATAAAAGCATCATGATAATCTATGTTCTTAGAATCAAGGTTATAAGCAACTTTGTAATAAAGGAACCAAATTCTTCACTAACAGTAAATTTTGGCTTTATGGTATAATAATTGTAACATGGATGTTATCTGATACAAAAAGTCCTTCCCGCCTTATTTGGTATCAATCACCAAATGGGTACCTTATCCATCCATATTGATGAATGCTCAATATCCGGTTTTTAATACTGTGCAATGCAAAACTTTGAAAAAACGTCCTGTCTGCAACTCCAAAGAAAAGGTCGTTTATCAAGTCCACAGGAGGACCTTATCATGTTCTTTGAAAAAAAATCCAATGGCAATCGAAGCACAGAACCTACCAATCTCAACAAGATTCTGCTGATTGTAACTATCGTATTTGGAATTATTCTGGGTTTTTCATTCATTTTATTAATCGGAACCAGCAAAAGCCTGTTAAGCTTACAGCCGCCAAAACAAGCCACCATATTTTATGATGTCAACGGCAAAGAATTTACCCGGTTGTATGTTGAAAACCGTATCGAAATTCCGCTGCAAAAAATGCCGGTTATCTTGAAAAAAGCCATCGTCAATGTAGAAGATACAAGATTTTATGAACATTCGGGGATAGATTTTAAAGCCATCGCCCGGGCTTTTTGGGTCGATCTACGGGGCGGCGGTTATATCGAAGGCGCCAGTACCATTACCCAACAATTGGCGCGGAACGTCTTATTAACCCAAAGAAGAAGCATGACCCGTAAGGTTCAGGAAGCCATTCTGGCAATGAGTATTGAACGGAATTACAGCAAAGAAGAAATCTTGGAACGGTATCTCAACCAGATTTGCTTCGGTCACGGCGCATATGGAGTTGAAGCAGCCTCCCGGCTCTTTTTCGGTAAAAGTGTTACCAATTTGGAAGTGCATCAAATAGCCCTATTAGTAGGATTACCCAAAAACCCCACCGGCTTTTCACCTTATTTTCATCCCAAAGCTGCTCTGGAGCGTCGAAAAACCGTACTGGAACAAATGGTCAAATATGGAACCATCACAGCCCAAGAGGCTGAGTTTTACAATCAAAAACCCCTTGATGTCATCCCGTTGTCTGCTGCTAAAAGAAAAGCGGCTTATTTTATCGATTTTGTGGCCAAACGTTTACGGGGAGTCATTAATGAACAAGCTCTTTCCATCGGTGGATATCAAATTTATACCACTATCGATCCCGTGGCCCAAAATGCAGCCGAAGCTGCAGTAGCTTCTTTTTCCGGAGGAAAAGCCGATGCGGAAGGTGTTTTACAGCCGCAAGTCGCTATTGTGGCCGTTGATCCCCAAACCGGATATATCAAAGCCATGGTTGGAGGAAGAGATTACGGCAACACGCAATTAAACCGGGCCGCCGACGCTCACCGCCAACCGGGATCAGCCATTAAGCCTTTTGTTTATACAGCAGCCATTGATAGCCGTCAATATACTCCCAGCTCGGTATTAGTTGATGAAGAAGTCAAATACCAGACCCCGCAAGGTGAATACAAGCCCAAAAACTATGATAATACTTTTCGGGGATCGATTTCCCTGCG
>DNPQ01000340.1:945-3107 GCA_003501335.1 Bacillota bacterium | reverse complement strand
GGTTTTTAAGATGGCAAGCACATATCAAACCAAACTGGGCGATACTTTCGATGGTATCGCCTTTACTTTACTCGGAGATGGAAAGTATACCAAGGAATTGATGGAAGCCAATCCGGACTATTTGAATGTGGTGATCTTTTCCGGAGGGGTAAGTTTGACTATTCCGGATATTGAAAGCTCAGGTACCACCTCCAGCAATACGCCACCATGGAGGAGCGCTTCATGAACAGCAGACGAGCTAGCATTATATTAATGTACGAAGGCAAAAACATTACCGACGACATTGCAGCAGACTTGCAAAGTTTTACGTTTAATGATAATGCTTCCGGTTCCTCGGATGATATTGCCATTGAGCTTAAGGATGATAAAGGGAAGTGGATTTCCGACTGGGCCCCGGCGAAAGGCGATATCATTGAACCGTTTATTTTCACGGAGAACTGGAATTATGAAGGAGAAAACCAAAGCCTCTATTGCGGCACATTTGTTATTGATGAGCCCAGTTATAGCGGACGGCCCCGAATGCTCAGTTTAGGGGCGGTATCGGTTCCGTCCTTTGCAGGTTTCATGGATGCAACGCATAATCATACCTGGCAGAACGCAACAGTCAAAAGCATCGCGGATACTATCATTCAGGCTTATCTGAAAATAGATAATACAATTGATTTTGGTTTGGATTTTGCGACGAAGACCAATCCGGTGATTCCTTTTGCCCAACAAAGTGAACAAACAGACGCAGCATTTTTATTTGATCTTTGTCAGAAAAACGGTCTGGCAATGAAGCTGTACAACCAAGAAATTAACATTTTCAGCGAAAAAGAATACGAGGCTTATGATCCAGCAACTTTTTTCACTGAGTCTGATCTGATCAGTTGGAGCGCGAAAACATCTTTTACGGACACCGGTTTTGATGGCTGTAAACTCGTCTATACCCTGCCCAATTCCAAGACGACTTTTTCTTATACTTTTCAGCCGCCTTCAAAGACAGGCAACAAAATATATCAAATGAATGAAACAGTATACAATTTGGCGGAAGCTGAGCGCTATGCCCAATGTAAACTGCGGGAATTGAACAAAAAAGAGTATTCGTTGAGCCTGGAGGTGCCCGGTAACCTGGATTTGTTCCCGACGAATGTTGTTTCCATTGAGGATTTGGGAGTTTTTAACGGCAACTATTATGTCGACAAAGTCAGTCACAAGATCAGCGGCGGTTTTACGACTAGCCTGGAACTTCATAAATGTTTGGTGGGATATTAAAATGGTGAATTTAAAAAACTTAATCCGGATTGGAACCGTATCATCCATTAATTATGCGAAGGGAACGATACGGATTTGCTTGGAAGATCAAGATTCCGTGGTCACCGATGAATTGCCGATGCTTTCGTTTGAATATGAAATGCCGAATGTTGATGACCCGGTATTGTGTCTATTCCTGGGAAATGGAATTACTAATGGTTTTTGTCTGGGCCGGTATTTTTATGCTGATGATCAACCCAATCCAAACGGAGCGGATATTTATTGTAAACGGTTTTTAAGACAGGCAAGATTGGTTTATGACCGTTCCAGTAAAACCTTGACCCTAAGCATCCCGGACAGTAATGATATGAATGTTGTAATTGATGGGAATCTAAGTATTACTGGAGAGTTAACTGTTACCGGAAATGCGGCGGTTGGGAAAGATTTAACTGTAACAGGTGATGGAACTATTAGTGGGGCTTTGACTGTGCAAGGTGATGCCAAAATTGGCGGGAAAAGTTTTTTAAATCATATTCATCAAACATCCAACGGCCCAAGCGGACCCCCACAATGAAATGAGGTGATGGTATGATCGGATATTTTAATGATATTGGTTTTGAAGTTTCCGATGAAAGAATTTACACCTTTAACGGGTTTAAGTTGGAAGCTTCCGCCCGTTACAGCGCCCATGAGATTATCGGGGAAAAGCCCAAGACCGAATACGTGGGCCCCAATCTTCAGACGATTACTTTCACGATCAATCTGAACGGCACTTTCGGAGTAAAGCCCAGGGATGAGATGATAATCTGGAGCGATATGGCCCAGTTCGGCGCTGCGGATTATCTGGTGATCGGAGAAAAAGTATTGGGGGATGACCAATGGATCGTCAAATCGGTGAGCGAGGCCTGGGATACTTTTTTCAACCAGGG
>DNPQ01000340.1:0-564 GCA_003501335.1 Bacillota bacterium | reverse complement strand
ATGAAATTCTCCAAAACATTCAGGTGATCTTGACCACTCCAGCCGGGACCGTCCCTTTTGACCGGGACTTCGGCATCGATATGAGCATCCTGGATGCTCCCATCGGGGTAGCTAAGGCCAAGTTGACAGTGGAATATACCAAAAAGATCAAGAAATACGAACCCCGGGCGAAAGTGGAAAAAGTCAGCTTTACTGGTGATGCAGTCAGTGGCGTGCTGATCCCTCAGGTGGTGATCGGCCTTGTCAGCTAGCGTAGCTTCTTTAAATAATTTGCCGGATATCGACTTTGTCAATAAAGACGTAGACACGCTGTTAACCAAGATGATCGCCGACTACCAGGAAGCTTACCAAAGTTCTACCGGAACAGCCAAGACTTTGGCCAGCGGAGATCCGATCCGGATTTGGATTTATGCCCAGGCGCTGCGGATTTATAGCGCCTATCAATTGATCGATCAGGCGGCTAAATATAACTTATTAAAATACTCCAGCGGTAAGTATTTAGATCATTTGGGGGCGCTGGTGGGAGTGACCCGGGAAGCGGCCACCGGAGCATCGGTTACTCAG
>DNPQ01000366.1 GCA_003501335.1 Bacillota bacterium | reverse complement strand
GTGGACAAAAAAATCGGCATTCATTAAAAAAATAGCTATCGTTAAGTTACAAAAATATTCCGCTCAAAATTTCCATCCGTTTTTTATTTTTTCCCCAACATGACCAACCTACCCCACATCACTCAATACCGAAACGGCCTTCCCCAATACATATAAAAAACTAACCTCCAAACAACCGCATCCCTCGAACAACAAATCGCCGCCGGAAAGCAAAAGCTTCAGGAAGCGTTCGACGCCGTCGGCTGCACCGACTCGATCGTACTGGCGTACAGTATTAAGCTGGATAAGCTGATCAATAGGTATCAGAAAAAGGTTCAAAAGATGAAGGCCAAAGATAATTAGGCCAATTTACCCTTCCCCGTTAAAATAGAGTTGTATTACAACTCTTTAGAAAACGATATCGTTTTCGGGAAAATAGCTTGAATTGAAGGCCAATAGGCAGTATGTCGAAATTCGAAGCGCAGCCATCAAGACCCAAGATTCAGACGAATTCCCTTTAAGGGATAGGGTCGATTTTTAAGGCTATCGGTCATTTTGAGGATCATAAAATAGAAAATGGATGGAATTAAAAATTTAAAAACATTAGTGAATATATATGGCCGGCAGGGGACGCCGTCACCCACTCCCCTGCACGATGAAAAACTGCCGTCGGCCAACAGAATTACCCAATCATGACCACCTGTAAAACGGGTGGTTTGCACATACCCTATAAGGGCATGTTACTAGCGAAATCTTAAGACTTTTCGAAATAAAGCCCGCCAACCGCGTTTCTTTCAAATGAAATAAAATCATTGGCGATAAACCGGAAAAATAAACAAAAACCATGAGAAATTCCCTTTTACCCAAAGTTTGGCATAGATGGCTTAGATCCTTATAATGCCAATGATCTTCATTTTTCGGTACTGATCGAAACGATCAAATCTTCCGCAAACAATATTCTAGCCATTCTGAACATTAACTCCCAGGAGCGCGAAATGTGCGTTATAAATAGATGAGTTTACCGCTTCGGTTCTCTCAGGGATAACAAAAAGAGATATGGAGACTATATATCTCCATATCCCTTTAGTAAGCCATGAGGTTACCATTAGCGTAACATTTTCCTGACGCTATATCATTAAGAAATTTATCCCCAAAACAAGCGTCGCTTATAACCCTTAAAATATTTACGCCGTATCCCCTTTTAGAAACTTATAGTCCATTACAATTTTTTTATCGGGTATACCATCATTTTTTAACCACTCGAATAGTAAGTGAGTCGACAGTCTTCCCATTTTCCTAAAGTCTATTCCTATTGTCGTCAGTTTAGGAGTATATGCGACAAATTGTTTATCATTGCTAATACATACAATATCAATATCGGTTCCTATGTTCATATTAATTTCCTTCAAATAATTGCATGCTCCGACGGCAAGATCATCCGAACCACAAAATACGGCGGTAACATCAGGCCTCTTTAAAAGCAGTTCTTTAATCGCATTATATCCATATTCCACTCCATAACTTGTGGTTACGATAAGGCCTTCATCTTCAGAGATGTCATACTGCTTCAATGCCCCTAAATAACCAGACTTTCTTCCTATGCCCCCATAAGTTTGATCTGAACCTGAGATATGTGCGATTTTTTTATGTCCCTTTTTTACTAGGTACTCAACTAGTGTATATGCCGCTTTAACTGTGTCTAATGTTACCGTAACGATTCTATCGTCCCAAATTCCTCCCGACAGAATCACATACGGAACTCCCTTTTCAATAAGTTTGTTAATAGCTACATTATTTGGCCTGACGCCATAAAACAAAACACCGTCAATTTTCTTTGAATTGAATAAATTAAGACCATGATCTATAATATTTACATCCTTGGAAGCTATAGTAGTAAGCATGTCATAGTTATTTAAGCTAGCTTCGTTAATAGCTCCGATCAGCATTTCCGCGCTTCCCATATGAGTTCTGATGTTTTGATAAAAATCCAAGACAAAACCTATTGTACTGCTCTTTTGACTAATCAAAGCCTTGGCCATACTGTTAGGCCTATAATTTAAACTATCTGCAACTTGCAGTACTCTTTCTGCCGTTTTAGTATTGATTCTTCCGGTATTGTTTAAAGCTTCCGACGCTGTTCCAACAGAAACGCCTGCTATTTCTGCAATTTTCTTTATCGTAACTCTCAAAATAATTAACTCCTATAAACCATTAAATTTTAAATTGCAGAATTCTATAATTTCAAGCCACTGTTCCGGCCGTCAGCACATCATCTAGGTAATCAGCTCCTCATTCTTGCCAGAGACGGAAACCCTAAATTATACGATCCTGACCGGTTCGTCGACAGTAAAATAATTATTTTTTTATTATATCTCCTTTAAATCCATTTGTAAATTTCCCGGGGTATGAGATACGTCAAACCAATGAGTGAGATTTCTTAATAACATCCTTAAATCGCAATTGGTTTTCATTTCATAACTTTTAAATTCTTCAAATTCTAAACCCATAAATCAGGCTATGGAACCCTATGTTCCAACATTTTTTTCTGATAACGATTTATCAACCTGTCCAACTTAATACTGGCAGCTAAAACTGTCGAGTCGGTATAGCCGCGGTCGTCGTAAGCTTCCTGAAGTTTACGACGAGCAAGAGCTATTTTTCGTTCTAAAGATAATCCAGAGCTTAATTCCGTTTGCGGCATGTTTCTTCTTACCATTCATTGATAATTTCTATTCTTTTACTGCGCCTGATACTAATCCACCTATAATATGCTTTTGCGCCAGAAACGAAAAAATAAAAACAGGAATTACTAATATTGTAATAACCGCTCCTAACTTTCCCCAAAGAACACCTTCCTCCGCCCGTACCGATGATGCAATAATTGGAAGCGGAACCGCATTGATGCTTGTAAGCGGTAAAGCAAGCAAAAAATCATTCCATGCCAATATGAAAGAAAATATTGAAGTTGCGGCTATGCCTGGAGCTGTCAACGGAAGTATTACATTTAAAAAGGTTTTTACTCTTCCACAGCCGTCAATCATTGCCGCCTCTTCCAACTGTTTCGGAAGCCCTTTAAAAAAGCTCAGCATCATCCAGGTGGCAAGAGGAATATTCAATGCCGTATAAGGTATAATCAGCCCTATCAAAGTGTCCAGTAAACCAATATGACTATAAAAAATATAGAGAGGCACAATGATTACTATTGGCGGTAACATTCTGACGGCTAATATAAAAATCATGATAAATTTCGAACCGCGTGGATTTATTCGGCCAAGGCTATAACCGGCCATGCATGCAAATAAAATTGATATAAACATACTGGTAAGGCTGATAATTACCGAATTCAAAAAATATTTCATAAATGGAATATCAGTTTTCGTAAAAAGCTCGATATAATTATCAAGGGTTGGTCTAAAAATAAACATGGGAGTCGTGGAAATAGCATCCATTGGTGACTTAAAACTTGCCAGCATTGCCCAGAGTATGGGAAACAATGTAAAAACAAGCAAGATTGTTATTAAGGAATATCGGAAAAAGTTCTTGACGGATTCAAGACTTTTAGATGTTTCAGACATTATGAATAGTCCTCCTTATCGAGTAATGAAATATACGCTATAACAATGCAAAGGGTCACTAAAATAAGAATCCAGGAAAGCGAATTGGCAAGGCCCATGTCATAATACCGAAAGGCTTTCCTGTAAATATCAATCCCAAGTACCAGCGTTTTATCGGCGGGACCTCCTCCGGTCAAGACCCAAGGTTGAGTGAATGCCCTTAACGCAAACATGGTTCGGAAAACCAGAACAATCAATATTTGAGGCCTAATCACTGGAAAAATAATTGCAAACAGCTTTCGAAAATAATTTGCCCCATCAACATCAGCCGCTTCCATTGTATCGGTTGGCAAAGATTGCAATGCAGCTAAGATAATTAGGATAACAAAAGGTGTATTCTGCCATACTTCAATTACTATGATTGAAATTAATGCATGACTTTGATCCGTCCATGCCTGAGCACCAATGTGCATTATTTTTAAGAAATAGTTCACGATTCCGAAATCAGATTGTAACATATATCTCCAACATAAAGCAGCAACAACTTCCGCCACCATCATCGGTAAAATCATAAGGTTCCGGAAAATATTAAGCCCCTTAAATTTTCCATTTAAAAGAAGCGCTATACTTATACCCAACACCAACTCTAACACTATGGACACGCTCATAAACAAAAAGGTTACTTTAAATGAATTAATGTCCTGGGGATTTTTCAGTGTAGATATAAAATTTTGTATTCCCACAAAGGTGATAACGCTTCCAGGATCCATATAATTCCATTTTACAAAACTTAAAATTAGGCTGGTTAACAGGGGAACTATTAAAACCGCCAACAATACCACCAAGGCTGGCATCAAAAACAAATACCCATCTCTATTTTTCAAGCTTTCTATATTTATCATCTTGTGCTTTGCCATTTAAGTCTCCATTCCGCCGCCGCCAGCGACACAAATAGTAATGGAAAAATGGTGCGCGGTTTTCACCACTTTGTTAAAATTATTTTGAGGAGAAAGTATAATACAAAGGCACTGTAAATCGTCTGTCAACCCTTAGCTTTTTTCAGAAGCAATCTCAAACTATAGCTTCGAAAACTTTTTTATATAAACTAAACCATCTGCCCCTATCAGGTGAAATTGTAAACAATTTTGAAAAAATTGTTTACAATTTCAGAGATAGAAGGTTACCGTAACCTAGTCAATATTTAGAACTCTCAATAGCATAATATTTAAATTATTCTGTGCCTAAAAAAGCATTGATGGATTTCCTGTTTAACTATTGTTGCTTAAAATATTGTCAATGGACTGCTAAAATTGCATTTACCTCTTTTTCAGTATCGGCAAGCATCTTGTCGACCGTCTTTTCTCCGGTAATCGCCGTGGAAAGGCCTTTGGACAATGCATCCTCAATTCTGGTCCATTTGATAGTACCCGGTCTCGATTTAGCGCCCTGGAGGGAGGTCAATACCGCTGTCGCTTCAGGATATACCTTCAAATACTCAGGATCCTTAAAAGCTTGGGAAACCGTAGGGGAATTATGATTCTCCACCGCAAGTTTTTTTTGCTCTGCCTCTCCGCACACAAATTTGATCAGATCCCAAGCCAAATCCTTATTAGCGCTATATTTGCTTATGCCAAATCCCCAACCTGATACTTCAGTTACTCCCGAATTTAGGCCGGAGTCTTTATCGTATGGAAGAACGGGTGCAACCGCAAAATTCCCACTAAACTTGGATTTTTTCGGATCATTGATTTCAGGAAAATACGGAGAATAAGTTATTGCCATTGCTGTGATACCTTGTTGCATTGATGAGATAACGCCGTCTTGTTCATAATCAATTGCCGAAGGAGGCACTACTTTGTACTTTCGGTACAAATCGACCAAAAATTGGGTAGCCTTTTTGCCCTGCGGGCTGTTAAAAGCGGCTTTCGTCATTTTATCATTTAGGATGTTCCCGCCAAAGCTATACAGAAAAGGATCCCATTGCGCTACAAGATAATTTGTCTGTTTGAACGCTGCCGCAAATCCATATACATTCCCTTCAGTTAGTTTTTGGGCTACACTTAAGAATTCATCCGTGGTTTTAGGTACGGCCAGATTTTTTGCTTTGAACAGATCGGTTCGATAAATAAGAACCCAGCCCCCTACCCTCATGGGCAAGGCAAGCAACGTTTTCTCCTTATGAACGCTCATGGTGAACATATTTAGCATGGATGGAACATATATTCCGGTATCAAATTTGGTTTTCTGGATATAGGGTTTCAAAGGCTGTAAGTAACCGTTTAATTCAGCCAACCATATCTGGGAATCAACATTAACAATATCTACATTTTTGGATCTATTTCTCAATTCCAAAAGCTGTTTATCGTGCATATCGCCGTAGGGATAGGAAAGGACTTCCACCTTAACGCCCTTAGCAGCCTCATAATCCCTCGCAGCCTGGCTTATTGCCCTTCCCGAACTTCCTTCAGATACCATGATCCGCAACACCTTCTGGGGATTACTTCCATAAACAGCAAACACAGGCGCTAAAAATAAAGCAGCGCATGCCAGAACATCTAAAATAAAAGCTAGCTTTTTATTCATTAAAAAACCCTCCCTTTTGTTAAATCCATACTACATAATTCTAAAATTATACTTAACTGAAGAAATTTAACGGAACAATATGATATTATAAATAACAATAAAATCGATTAATTTTATTTAAAAATATAAAAAAATGTTTGAAATAAAAATCCTAACCATATTGTGAATTGTAGCTAGTAAATGACCAAAACAATATAATTCCCCCTTTCATTCGATAATAGATTTTCTAAATCAACGCATACAAAAGAATATAACTAAACGTTTCGACAGCGACAAAAGATGCATTGATGGCGTTGACTCAGTGAAAGCCCGTTCTTACATAAAACATTATGTAGTTTAAACCCGGCTGTGGAGCAAGTGTATTTTTGCATTTCATCCACAGCCAGTTTTCTTAATTTTATTTTATTTTATTTCCAATTTTCCCACACAAATATATCCACCGGAAATCCTCCCAGATTATGTGCAGGTAACGGTAGAATAGCTGTTGAAAACCTCTTCTGTTTAATATGAGAAAGCTTTGTCGCCTTTTCAATTACAGGAATATTATTGTTATGAAAATAGTAATGCACATCGTTCGCTGTATACCTTACTCCATCGATACCACTAGGCGGATTCGACTTCTCAACAGACGGGAAATCAATCACAATAGCTTTTATTCCCTTATCAACCAACCACCTTGCGGCGCCCACCGTAAAGCCCGGTGTTATATCAATTGATTTTCCAAATAAATACCAATCGTTAATATCGGCCCTTACAAAAAGAACATCGCCTTTATGTATATCGACGCTGGATTTTTCGAGCAGATCGACATCGATTGTCTGCCTTGGACCAATATTTTCACTCAGATCAAGGATGGAAGCATTTCCTATCAGCCTGTCAATGGGCATTTCTTTATATCTTAACATGATCTCTTCAGAGATGTTATGCGAACTAAATGGATCAAAATATGCACATTCAGCATGAGTGTTTGAACCATGGCTGAAATAGATGTACATTTCCTGACTTCTCCCATCCGGAGTTCTGACATCCTTGCCTTCGAGGACAAAGGGCAGAAGCCTAGTCCATCTCGAAATTTGATTCTGCATATCACGGGGTTCAATTCTCTCGGGCATAGGTAACTCCCAGCCATGAGGCCGATCAAATCTCATATCCGGATATGTTTTAACTTTATGAGATAAATCTAAGTATTCATTCGGCTCATCAGGGTTAATTGCAATAACCCGGGCCGCTCCTCCCAAAGCTCCATGGATTTTAACCGGTACTCCGATGATAGCCCATTTTAAATTTTCAGTAACTAAATCCAGATTGGCCAAATCCTCCACCACCGGTATTCCCGCTTGATTGAACAAATCAATGATTGATACATTACCTCTGTTGCTTTTTTCTAAAGGTTCCATGGTCCGAGCATCGATCCCGATGACTTTTACACCAGCTTTTACGAGGTATTCTGCCGCCTCAAAGCTAAGACCAGGAAGCTCGGTATAGTACTTTTTAGTAGGCTTGATATCCCGGTATTTTTTGCTGAAGTTAGTATTTAAAAATACGATATCGCCTTCGGCGATCTCATACTTTTTAAGATCGTTAATCGAGATATCGCTCTTTACGTTAGTAACATTGATAACTTTGAGATCACCAACCAGTTGATCCGGAGCTAATGCCGAAACATCTTGCGGATCATACAAATTGGATTTATTTTTTTTGAAGTATGTGATATGGGTAGTATGCGGTTTAGTCGTCATTGCGCAAAGATTAAACAATTCTCCTGGAAAAGGTCCAAGTAGAAATGTTTTTAAATCAAAAAAACCCATGATCTGATCAATGCTTCTCTCATCCGAGACTTTCTCTATAAATGCATTGTAATCCGGACGGTAACTGTAAATAGGATAAGCTCCACCATCGGAATTACCTTCAGGACATGTATATCCCGGAAGGGATAAATTCAAAATTCGTTTCATAATCTTGCTCTCCTTTATGATATTTTTTGGTCTAAACAATTTTACAATTAAAGGTATTAAACTTTTTGAAAGCTTTCAATTTTTGAATATAATAAACCTTACTATGTTAACTGCATCGAGTCTTTTTTCGAGCTAACATTACAAGATCTATCAAGCTTTAACCTTTCTAAATAAATATCCAAAATAACCAATGGATTATTCTTTAAGTCGGTTTACATAAATTAATTTGAAAGCTTTCAAATTAATTTTATTTTAACATACCTGCTCTTTTTATGCAAGCCAAAAAATAGTATCAATATTTTATTCTATCAAAAATGCCACTTATTGGGCTCAAGGTGGTCTTCGAGCATTCGCTCTGTTCCCTGGGCCGGTTGAATGATTGCTAGTCCGCGCCAAGAGGTCAAATCCCATGGTCTTAACGTCCGCTGTCACTGCCTTTTGGCCTATTAGACCGCCCACATATTTTGATTGATTACGAAAGTCAGCAAAATTGGATTCCATATTGGTGAAGGCCAACGGAAGTTTTCAACCTCAAATTGTAGCCAAAGGGCAAAAGGATGTAACCGGAATCGAAGGCAAGGTCATCTCAATGTATGGCAAAGGCATGTCAACCCGTGACATGCAGGACATTATTCAAGACATTTACGGAGTGGATTTAAGCCCGGAGACAATCCTGCCGTCGGCCAACAGAATTAATCGAGAAGGCGCTAACACGGAAGTTAGCGCCAGTTTATCAAAAACTCCGACTCCGAACAAGGATGTGAGGAGAGATGAAGGAAGTCCGGAATCCATGGGTTCCGGCTGCCGGATTCCAAAGGGTGTGCCGCTACACCCTTTGGCCCTAGAGGTGCAGGGGAGTGGGTTCGTGAACTAGTTCGCGCCGTCCCCTGTCGACATCTATGCCACACTAATTCATTTACGCATCCTCGTAGACATTCAGCTTTTACTCACTTATTCACCTGTACATCCGCATTCTATGCTTCACCGTCCCTAATTCACTCAAAATCTCTATCCGTTTTATATTTTTTCCCCAACATAGCCAACATACCTCCCATAAAACTTTCTACCAGGTCTTTTAAAAATCCATGTTGGTCATATGGCCCATGTGGGCTAAAAAATAAAAAAGCCGACCAAAATTTTCAGGATTAAGCGTCTTTTACAAAAAGGCGCCGGATTGGACGAATTTTTTGTCCTAAGCTTTTCTCTATAGCCTCCAGATCATCAGACGTCCTCTTTTTTTAAACCTTTCTTTTTATTTTTTTTAATGCCCTCCTTCCCCTCTTGGCCCTCCTGCCCCTCCTAAAACATTTCCAACTGGGATTTTAAGTTGCCCACCAAAATCCAACCGGCAATATGGCCACTACCTGGGAAAAGATAACCAACGAGGGGAACGAGGGGCAAGAGGTCCAAAAAAATAAGAATATATATTAAAAAATCTTCCAATCTGTGACCGCTGTGGCTCAAAATTACACCACCTCATAAGCAACTCTTCAGTATGTTAACTGAAGCCTTCAGTATGTTTACTGAGTCGTTCAGTATGCATACGCAACGGTTCGGTATGCATACTCAATCGTTCAGTATGCGTGCGCAACTCCTCAGTATGCTTACTGAATCGTTCGGTAAACATACGCAACTCCTCGGTATGTTCACTGAGTCGTTCAGTATGCATACGCAACGGTTCAGTATGTGTGCGCAACCGTTCGGTGAACATACTGAATCATTCGGTAAACATACGCAGAGAGAAAACTTTTTTCTACAGCCTCACCGCCAATCCGGGTTCAAAATTTTCAAGTAGGAGTTTGACGACTGAGAGTCGAATCAAAAAGGAATAACAAAAGTTTGGATCTTTTGGCTTGATTTTCCGGTAAAGAGTTTTGAAAAAAGGAGCAAAATAAAATAATGAATATTTCGGAATCCTTTCATAAAATCGCAGACGCCCATCCTCAGCGTCTGCCTGGTTCAGCAGGGGCCAAGGCCGTATCCGGTTTCATTCAACAAGAAACTGCAACCTGGGAATACCAGTCTGCCTCCAAAAAGACCTCGGTCTTCAATTTTTCGGTGAGCCTCTATGTTTATGTACTGCTCAGCCTGGCGGCGATCGCTTTCAGTTTTACCCATCCCGGCGGGGGATTGGTAATCGCCGTCTTTTTATTCTTAATCTTCTCCGCCGAACTGGTTCACCCCATTTTTGCGAAGTTACGGCCGGGTTCAGCGGAAAGTTTGCTGCTGACGATTCCGGCCCGGAGTAAAGAAACGCAAAAATTAGTCATTATGAGTAATATGACCACCGATTATTTCAACGCCATGCCTTCCCAAATGTCCAACCGGACCTATTTGGGGTTGATTTACGGCGCCGGCTTTCTTATTTTACTTCTGATAGCAGGCAATTTACGGTTTAAACTGCC
>DNPQ01000222.1 GCA_003501335.1 Bacillota bacterium | reverse complement strand
AAGTGGTTGTTGAATGAGATAAGAAAGGCAGGGCTAAAAGCAGGAATTGCGTTGAACCCGACGACCCCATTAAATATATTGGAATACTTGTATGAAGACATTGATATGGTGTCCGTCATGACTTCCAATCCCGGCCTCGGTGGGCAGAGTTTTTTACCGGGTATGCTTAATAAAATCAATGACTTACGGATGAAAATCGGCGAATCGGGGAGGCGGATTGATATTGAAGCAGACGGTTCCCTTAATGAACAAAACGTTAAGGAAGTTATTCAGGCCGGGGCGAATGTAATTGTAATCGGAAGAGCATTGTTTACGGCTGTGGATAAGTGGGGACTGATTAGTAATATTAAGGTCATGTGTTAAGAATCAAATTATGATATAATTTTAAAATAAAGTCAAATAAAGGATATTTTGCAGTTTAAAATTGTCAACTAATTTTATTGTCACTTGTTGAGGCTTTCCGTGAAAAATAGGCTTTTTAAATTCTGGTAGAGAGAGTGTGAAATGAAAGTAACCTTAAAAGATTTGGCCAAAGAATTTGGATGCTCGGTGACGACCATTTCCAGGGCATTGAAGGATAATAATACCATCTCCTTGGAACTTAGGAGAAAAGTTAAGGCAAGAGCCGAGGAACTAGGGTATATACCCAATATTGTGGCTGGAAGCATGCGAACCGGACAAACGAAAACGATTGCCGTAATTTTGCAGGATTTAAGAAATCCGTTTTTCTCTATTTTAGGAAAATATATCGAAGAGTTTGCTTCCAATCAGGGTTATAGCATTTTTTTCATGACAACCAGCGAACTGATTGACAGGGAAATTGAAGCGGTTAATACGGCTATCGGAAAAAATGTCGATGGTATCCTGTTGCTTCCGAATCAAAAAGACGCCCGGAGCGTTGAAATATTAAAACGTTATAAAATACCCCATGTATTGGTGGGAAGATACTTTAGTAATCTGGATACCGATTATGTGATAGCGAATGACCAAAAAGGTTCCTATTTAGTAACCAAACATTTAATTGAACGGGGATATCAAAGGATTTTGTTTTTGAATTCATTTATGTACATTTCCAGTTCTTACTTGAGATTGGAAGGCTTTAAACAAGCTTATTCCGAAGCCAGTTTACCTTTTAATAAAAATGATGTTATTACCGTTTCCACCGATAGAGGAGAAGCTTGTGGAGTTATCAAAAATATTTTTAATAAAAAGCACGACTATAATGCGGTTTTTACTTACTGTGATGTCATAGCCTTTGAGACGGTATTTACTTTAAATGAATTAGGTTATCATGTGGGAAAGGATATCGCAGTGGCGGGAGTTGACGATATCCATTCGGATGTTATTTTGCCTGTTAAAATAACATCAGCGTCTTATAGTCGAAAAGAAATGGCCTATGAAGCCGTTAATTTGTTAATTAAAAGGATAAACGAAGGAATCAATAATGTGAGAAGCGACTCTTATGAGCATCATGTTATTGATATTACACTTTCGATGGGGCAGACAACATAATTAATCCTTTCTTACCAAATTGTTTGCTTTATAAAATTCTTTTATGCAATATTTGGCCAAAATTCAATTTGCCTCTATGCCGAAAAAAGTACCCTATTTTTAAATAAAAATCAGCTACCCAACGATTAACTTTAGTATTTTTGGGCTTTTTGCTATTTTTGAAAGTTTGTTTTAACTTGTCACTATTTTACTATTTTTCTCCTAAATCTGCCCTATTGTTTTTAATTGAAAATTTGCTTGAAGAATTGTAATAGGTAAAATGGTCGGTAAAGATTATCAATACAGTTGTTGCCGGAGACATTAAATCAGTACGATCAGGAAAATCGTAATCGAATAACCAAAGATTATTATTGTGGCCTTGGATAACTGGTCGGCCTGATTTAAGAAAAGCCGTTCTTGATAAGGAAAAATGGCAAATCAATAGGAGAAAAATACGATGAATACAGTTGCATATTCAATGGCTATTATTAAGGAGCTTGAGTCTACTTTATCGAAAATTTCACCGAAAGAAGCGGAAAAACTAGCTGACAGTATACTTCAATCCAAGAAAATATTTGCGGTAGGCGCCGGAAGGACCGGCTTTATGATCAAGGCTTTCGCAATGAGGCTTATGCATATGGGTTTTGAAGCCTATGTGGTGGGTGAAACGATAACTCCTAATATTGAAAAAGGCGATCTTTTGTTGATAGGTTCGGGATCGGGAGAAACGGGTAGTCTGGTAACGATGGCCCATAAAGTGAAAAAAATTGAAGCTAATTTGGCACTAGTTACGATTTTTCCATTATCATCCATTGGCCAAATGGCAGATATAGTGATCAAAGTGCCGGCGCCAACGCCAAAAGTAGAGGTAGAAACTGGATTCAAATCGATCCAGCCAATGGGATCCCTTTTTGAACAAAGTTTGCTCCTGCTTTTGGATGCGGTTATTTTACAGTTAATGGATAAACGGGGCAAAGATTCAAATACGATGTTTACCCGGCACGCAAATCTTGAATAAAGGTTGAAGAAAATGGATTTTATATGATTACCACTCCCCCAGCTTCGTACAAAGCTTTAAGTTTAAAACCCTATTTTAAGCTTATTCTGGTTGTCAGCTTAGCTCCTCGGAGCTACATCATATCAAGAATTACGGAAAGAAGCATAACTTAGTTTTGTAATTTCGTGTCTTAACAACGGAGGGCATTATATTAAGAAGATTGTAACACGGGAGGCTTTGTTAAGCGCTGAGACCATACAAGGAAAATCCACGTTGCCTATTTGGCGGCGTGGATTTTTAAATTATTCCTTATTTTTCCTTTATAATTAATTTACCTAATATTTACCACTTAAACGTATTTTCGACATCGTATCTCCATAAAAGGGAACTATACTAAAGATACTTTCTTCCTTATTTATTTCTTACCCTCGGTTGAGGGCTTTTTTTTAAACGATACCTTCGAGTCCAGCTTCGGGTTAATCCATTTCCATTTCAATATTTACTCATATCATTGGTTGGATTTTGGATGAGATAGTCAAAACACCAGTTACTTACATAATAATTTTTGTGATCATCATAGCCTGAAACCACAATCAAATTGAAACCATTCATTGACTTGGTGATTTGGTAAGCATAATCACCATTCGCATCCGGATATAAATCTGCCTGATTATCCAGGACTTGGATATGGACCTTCGGTAATTTGATGCCGGTTAAGCGGAATTTGATAACCGGATATGAACTAACGATTGCGGCATCAACAGGCGAAATGATCGCCAGGGGTAAGGGCTGTGTATGGAAGAAACTCTCTAACTCAGCGGTTGAAGTGTTACGATTGACAATCATCCGTTTTAGGCGCATTGAATTTTCATTCAGGGAGTTGGTACCGCCATTTACTGTAAAAATTCCCTCATATCCCGCAGCAATCGATTTTTCTTCAATAAGCTGGTTAAAGAGTCCAAAGGGGTAAGCCAGCAATTTCACTTGAATATTTAAATGTTTCTCCAATATTTTTTTGGAATCTTTTAATTGATGATCCAGCCATTGCAAATATTTCGGATCGGAGATATTGGTATGAACATGAACTAAAAATGGGTGATATAAAGTATGGCATTCAATATCCATACCCGCTTTCACCATTTCTGAAAGTTCCGTCCAAGTCAAATATTTTTGACTTTCCCGACTTAAGACCGCGCTAGGGTAAATGAAAAAGGTTGCTTTTAAGCCCAGTTTTTTGAGGATCGGAAAAACATTCTGATAATGGCCTTTGCTTCCGTCATCAAAAGTAATCACCACTGGTTTGTCGGGAAGCAGCCTGGGAGATTTCCGTAGGTTCATAAATTGTAAGGCTGTGATAGGATGATAACCATGGTCCAGCATAAATCGCAATTGTTTTTCGAGAGTTTCCGGGGTAACATCGTAAATGTTGTTGGCATTGGGAATAACTCGGTGGTAGCATAAGATAGGAATGATGATATTTTTCGTTACCGGGGTGGATTTAATTGGCGCTGCATATAAAGTAGGTATTAACAAAATGATCAGGAGTGTTAAAAGATATTTGAGTTTGCTATTTAAATTTTTCATTGGTGGACCTCTTGTCTGTTAAGATAGTTTATGCTAGTAAAGAATAGTTCATATTTCATCAATTTACAATCGGGATTAACTGGTTGTTAATACAAAATTCATAATCTACAGCTTTCGCCATAGACGGGTCCGGGGATGATACAGGAGAGCTGGATGGGGATGCAAAGGATTGAGTAAAACGGCTGAAGAGGTGTTTCCACCGACTGGCCGCTTTTTTAAGTACCTGAAATGTCACTTTATATTATCCAAATAAAAAAAGGTTCTGGGATCATGGCGATTGATTGACCAAAACCTTTTTTAGTCTTGTCACTGCAGGTAAAATATTAAAACGTATTATTTTTTCTAACGATATAGCTTCATCAGTAGCAATGACGCGGGATTGATAACCTCCCTTGATGGGACTACGTTTTTCCTGATCCAGGTGGGGGAGCATGCTTGGCTTGGCCATCGCCTCCGGCTGATTTTGGGAAAATGTCTGAAGGTGATGGTTCGAATCCATACGCACCTCTTGTTTCGATTGAATGTTTATTAAGGCTGAGAGTTTGATGATAGTTTCTCTTAAATTTTGGGCCTGGTCCTTTAGCG
>DNPQ01000210.1 GCA_003501335.1 Bacillota bacterium | reverse complement strand
CCGGGAAAACCTTGGATCATCTGATTGAGTCTTTGGAGGAACCGCTGGAAAGCAAGGAATTCCGCTTCAATATCTCGATGGACGACTTTAAATCTTATGGCGAAAAAGTTTTACAAGATTTGCAACAATATGCCGCCAGTTTACCCGGTTGGCGGGTGGAACCGAATAATTATGAAGGAATCCGCGTATCCTTTAGGAAAGAGGATGGGGACGGCTGGCTTCTGTTACGGATGTCCCTCCATGACCCGCTGATGCCGCTAAATATTGAATCGAACTCCAGCGGCGGCGTAAGGCAGATTGCCGCCGCCTTATGGCCTTTTTTGCAACAATACTCCCTATTGGACTTAACGCCGATCAAAAATTACTTGAAGTAGTCATCCACTTGGCACCTGAGGCAATCGAAAAAAAATAAATTTTAATCTCTGTGTCCTCTGTGTCTCTGTGGCTAAATTAATTGGCCACAGAGACACAGAGCAACAATTGCAGGTGCTGCTGTAATTGTTTATGACTCAAAAGTATTTTCTAAGCAGGTGAAAAAATGATTTGGGATTTAATCGTTATCGGAGGAGGACCGGCCGGATATTCAGCGGCCCAAAGGGCCGCTCAGGCTGGTTTGCAGACCTTGCTTATCGAAAAATACAAAATCGGCGGCGTGTGTCTAAACGAAGGCTGTATTCCTTCCAAAACTTTGTTATACTCGGCCAAATTATTGGATTCCGCCAAACACAGTGAGAAATACGGGGTAACGATTGAAAAGGCCTCCTTGAATCATGCGGTTGTTATCCAACGCAAAAATAAAGTTGTTAAAACCTTGGTCATGGGCATTCAAAGCAAGTTGCGGGCAAGCGGGGTCTCGGTGATCGAGGGCTTAGCCGAGATTCTCGGGAAGGATCCCCAAGGATTTGGAGTCCGGGTTCAAAACGATACTTATATCGGTAAGCAGTTATTAATTGCGACCGGTTCCTCACCGGTGCTCCCCCCCATCCCCGGTCTTCCAGAGGGAATTGAAAAAGGATTGGTGGTAACCAACCGGGAAATCCTCAACCTAACCACCATCCCCGACTCCCTGGTCATTATCGGCGGCGGGGTAATTGGCCTGGAGATGGCTTCTTATTTCAATTCAGCCGGGTCCAGGGTAACCATTCTGGAGATGCTGGACCATATCGCCGGAGAAACCGATCCCGAAATCGCCGGGTTCCTGATGAAGCGTTATCAGAAAAAAGGGGTTGACTTTAAGTTGGGCGCCCAAGTCATCGGCATTCAAGATCAGCAGGTCATTTACAAACAAAATGGCGAAACTCCATCTTTAACGGCAGAAAAAGTCCTGATCAGCGTCGGCCGTAGACCGGTGACTGAGGGTTTCGGTCTTAACAATCTCGGCGTAGCGATGGAAAAAGGCCGGATCCTAACGGATGAAAAATGCCGGACCAATATCCCCGGGGTCTTTGCAGCCGGTGACGTGGATGGCCTTTCCATGCTGGCCCATACCGCCTATCGCGAAGCCGAAGTGGTGGTCGGCAATATTCTAGGCAAATCCGATATCATGAAATATACAGTGATCCCCACTGTTATCTATACCAATCCCGAAGTAGCTTCTGTTGGCGCAACTGAAGCTATGGCCGGCCAAAAAGGCATTGATTATGAGGTCGCCAAAATTTCCATGCGTTACAGCGGTAGATTCCTGGCTGAGAATGAAGGGGAAGACGGCATTTGTAAGATACTCATCAACAAAAAAAACCAGCAACTCATTGGGGTTCATCTTCTCGGTAATTATGCTTCGGAAATCATTTATGGCGCCGGCCTGATGCTGGAAACCGAAATCAAATTGGCTGATTTAAAGAAAATAATTTTTCCCCACCCCACGGTTTCAGAGATCATTCGGGAAGCCCTTTTTGAATTTTGACAAAAATTTTATAAACTGTTATTTTTCCCGCTTTTTCATCTTCCCGTCGCTATTAACACCCACATTGAGCATTCCGCTGAGATCATCCACGGCAATCTTATCGAGTTTGAATTGGAGTTCTTTCACATCCACCCTTCTCACATATAACTTTTCAATGATGACGTTCCTGGCTGCCATTAATTCGACTTGCTGTGCTTTAAGTTCCTGTATTTCCGCTTCCAACTGTGCCACTTTTGCAGATAGATCATGGCCGCTTGGCCGAAATTCATCTAAATTGCTGATTTTGTCAACGATTGTGCTCACCCTTCCTTTTGGCCCATCATCCTCTAAGGTAAACAAAAAATCCCGTTACGGTGACCCGTTGATGATCAAGTCGCTTTTACAATAACCGGGGCAACCGGTGTATTCATATTGTTATCGATAGCGGGCATATCTACACCGTCAGGATCGCTAACAATATTGATGTTATTGAGGCTGACACAACCTACTCCAAATATATTCAGGGCCTGGTTGGTTTTAGCCGGAGAACTCCAGCCTTGTTGAACGTTTTCGCCAAAAAAGACTCCGGCATTATTCGATAAGTTATTAATCACCATCACTCCAAAATTAATAAAAACCGCCATGTCACACCTCGGCCGGAAAAGTCATAAAGTATATATCATCATCATACGTCACGAATGGTTTTTCGGTGCATCTCGCCAGTATAAGCAATATATGCCTTTCTATGGGGTACTCATATGAAAGAATTCAATTTTCAATTAACGATTAACACTATTACTATCGGCAGTATTGAAAATGCTTCATCTTTCAACATTGGCCGGAATTTACTCCGCGAATTTAAGAGCATGAGCAAAACCAACGCAGGCATCGGGACAATTTCCGGCAATCACAATTCCCTCCCATCCAGTACCAACTCTGTGCATGACCCGGACAATGTAGATATGTGTTGGGACACTCAAAGCGAAAAACTAGAAAATATTGCAAACCGGAAATCACCGTTTCCGCGCTTTGCCAAATAATAATCGGGGAGCAATCAATTCCGGCTTTGCCTTCCGCATTTGAAAGAAAGGAGTTGAATCAATTTGGAGTTGCACGTCACCATCGATAACCTCAAAGTTACGGAGATAACGGCAGCCTCAGGGATCTTCAGCGGTGAAAATTCTCATGAAAATTGGGCGGCCATGAGCAAATCCAATATCGGGATCAATCTGGGAGAAGCTAGTATCAGTCATGGTTGCATTAATGTGGTGTCCGATCCGGATGGGGTTAGTATGTGGGGGACTCCCAGCGCCGGTATTCCTCCTTCTCAAAGAAGGGGGAAACCCGAATGAAGTTTGATCAGGCATGGCTCTCCGATCTGTTAAACCTCCAAAAGAGGGCTTCCGAACTTGCTAAAAATAATAATTCCACTTCTGAAATTCAAGATTTAGTAAAAACGATCTTGAACCAATATGGAATCAATGACTTACCATGGTATGAGAATTCTCAATCCTCCAGTTCGGGTAAGGCCAAGGAAAATGCCGAATCCAAAGCAGCCAGCCAGTATTTTAATATTGACATCTCGGAAAAGAAGCAATATGTCCAAATTCAAATTTTGATGCCGGGCATCGAGGAACCCAATAACCTTTTGATAAAGCTTTCAGGAAATGCCTTGGATATCAGCGGAAAAAGTAGTTTGATCACTGAAAATAGCGGCTCTTTCAGCCGGGAAATCCGGCTTCCGGCCGAGGTTACTTCAACAGGCGTATCAGCCTTATATAAAGATGATTACCTAACGATTACTCTTCCAAAAATACCACCGGAAGGCGAGGTTATCCCCTTTGATTTTTATCCATCCTCCTCACAGGAATAGCTGATCCAACTTGGATGAAAGCGTCTCAATCCCACGCTTCTACAATCATTGCTTTTAGAATATCATGTATCAAATTTCATTACGGGATTTGGCAATTGGTAAACCTTAAAGTCTAGCTAAAAACAAGAAAGGACCAAGTTCCATGATTACCAGCCAATACAAATACGGTCTAAAGCCTGACCGCCAGGACCCCCGGGATTATATTTATAAACCGGCCATCGCCAAAGTACCAAAACGTGTCGATCTACGCCCCCACTTTCCTGCGGTTTATGATCAGGGGCAACTGGGTTCTTGTACAGCCAACG
Organism: Bacillota bacterium; assembly: GCA_003501335.1. Classification (GTDB taxonomy): domain Bacteria; phylum Bacillota; class UBA4882; order UBA8346; family UBA8346; genus UBA8346. Next base: position 312 of record DNPQ01000210.1, on the reverse strand, counting down.
CCGGCGTCGGGCTCCGGGAATATCTTGAAATCATATCTGCAATGGGAGCGACGGCACAGTGCTCCTTGTCCCAGATGGAACCCAAGGAATGTTTAGAATATATCTCTAATTTACGGAGAGTGTTTGACCAAAAATATGTTCCTCTATCGAGACTCTTTCTTTATTGGCATACCCGGAGTATAGAAGGAACTGTGGATGAAGACAGCGGGGCATCCCTCGATGATTGCATGAAGGTAATGAAGAATATTGGTATCTGTCCGGAAGTTGATTTCCCCTATGATATTGGTAAATTTAAAGATCCTCCCAGTGAAC
>DNPQ01000419.1:981-9415 GCA_003501335.1 Bacillota bacterium | reverse complement strand
TATTAAATTATGTAGCCATCCTGTGGGTGGATTTTTTGGTATTTGGTCCCTGGCGGGATCCTCATGGTTTCAATTTCCCATACACCAAGCAGTTTTCTCCCGGTGCGATCTTACCCACGCTGGGAAATACCCGGATTCATTTGGGTTTGTTTGTGGGCTTAGCGGTGGCGGTGATCTTTTTCTTTGTATTAAAATATACCAAATGGGGTTATGAAATCAGGGTCTGTGGCGAAAGCCCCAAGGCGGCTGATTATGCCGGAATGAATTTTGTAAAAAATATTTTACTGGTCATGTTTATTAGCGGAGGCATTGCTGGTATCGCCGGAATGACCGAAGTTTCAGGAATCACTCAGCGGTTGCAGCAAGGTATTTCGCCGGGCTATGGATTTACGGCGATCATTGTTGCCTGGCTGGGGCGACTCAATCCATGGGCGATTATTGTGGTCTCTTTTCTGCTGGGAGGTCTACTGGTTGGAGGATTCAGCATTCAAACATCAGGGTTTCCGGCTGCCACTGTATCCATGTTACAAGGGGCGATCTTATTCTTCGTGCTGGGTGGCGAAATTTTGGGTCAATATCGTTTAATGAAAGTACCATTTAAAAAAGGGTAAGGCCATTAACATGGTAATGAAAGGACGGTCCAATTCATGCAGCACTCTATAATCATGGCTGTTTTAGTTACGGGTATCATCTCGGGCACTCCCCTTTTGTTTGCAGCCTTAGGAGAATTGATTTCGGAAAAAGCCGGAAATATGAATCTGGGAGTAGAGGGTATGATGTTAATGGGCGCGATGACCGGTTTTGCCGTAGATGTTTATACCCATAATCAGTGGGCGGGAATTGTAGCTGCAATGATAGCCGGTGGCTTGACAGCGGCGATTCATGCTTTTTTAACCATTTCTTTAAGAGCCAATCAAGTAGTGAGCGGTTTGGCTTTAACGATTTTCGGCACCGGGCTCAGCGCTTATTTGGGGAAATCTTTGATTGGTTTGCCGGCTCCGGCTACTTTTCAGACTGTGGCGATTCCCGGGCTTAGCAAAATTCCCTGGCTGGGTCCGATCTTTTTTTCTCATGATTTATTGGTCTATTTGAGTTTTATTTTCGTGGCGGTTATTTGGTTCGTGTTATACAAGACCAAAACCGGCCTGATCATCCGAGCGGTGGGAGAAAATCCCGGAGCTGTAGATGCGGCGGGAATTAATGTTTTTAAAGTCCGCTATGTTGCGGTCATCACGGGTGGGATGCTGGCGGGCATTGGGGGCGCATATCTTTCTTTAGCCTATGCTCCGTCCTGGCTTGAAAATATGACAGCCGGGAAAGGATGGATTGCCGTAGCCCTGGTGATTTTTGCCATGTGGAATCCGCTCCGGGCTATACTGGGAGCTTATTTATTCGGTATTATCGATGCCATGGGCTTTCAGATGCAATCCTTCGGTGTGAATGTTCCTTCTTATTTTTTAAAAATGTTGCCCTATCTTTTCACATTCATTATATTGATTGTAATGACGCGGGAAACCAAAAACAGGCGGGTGGCAACACCGGACGCCTTAGGAAACCCATATTCCAGAGAAGAGCGCTAGGCTGACAAAATATCAAATAATTGGTTATTATCATAAATCCTTTTTTACGTTAGTGCAGTTAGGATTATTGTTGATATAGAAAACAGTGAATGCTTTGAAAATTGATCATTTTTGGCATAGGAAGTTGATGCACTTTATAGAACTAAATCAGAGATCAATATTTAGCCGGTAAGGTTTGAAACGGTCGGTTGAGTCATTGAAAGCTTGAGAATAGAATATCAATAAAAAAGCGAAGGCAGGATATGGCCATGAATAAAAGCAAAGTCATTGCGGCCGCCATGGGAGAGATACCCTTTGATCGAGTCATTCGGAATATCAAGTTCATCAATTTGATGACCAAGGAAATTTATGATTCCGAGATTGGAATTATCGATGGCCGGATTGGTCATATCAATCAACCGGGTGAAAAATCTCTTTCCGGCAAGGAAGTATATGATGCCCAGGGACGATATGCTGCGCCGGGATTGATTGACACCCACGTCCATATCGAGAGTAGCATGATGACTCCGGTCAATATGGCCCGGGCTATTCTGATTCACGGTACGACGACGATTGCTTGCGATCCCCACGAAATCGCCAATGTATTGGGTATCGAAGGTGTCCAATATATTATCGATGCCAGCCGGGATATTCCGCTGATGGTTTATGTCCTTGCCCCTTCTTGTGTGCCTTCGGTAGTCGGTTTGGAAACAGCCGGAGCTGCTTTTAACAAGGAAGAAATTGCCCGGATTATGGAAATGGAAAGGGTTATCGGCCTGGGAGAAGTGATGGATTTTCCGGGAGTCATTCATCAAAGCGAAAGAATGATGAGTATCCTGGAGACTGCTAAAAAGTACACCCGGTTTTTACAAGGCCATGCCCCTAATTTGGTTGGTAGAGAGCTGTCGGCCTATTTGGCCTCTGGTGTTGGTTCTTGCCATGAAACCAATTTTAGTGAGGAAGCCCGCTATAAACTGAGGGCCGGTATGACGCTGGAATGCCGTGAGAGTTCAATTGCCCAGAATATTAAAGCCATCGCGCCGGTTTTAAAAGAATGCCAGTATCCCCCCAATGCAACGCTTTGTACGGATGACCGGGAACCGGATGATTTGTTGAATGACGGCCATCTTGATCATATTATTAGAAGGGCGATTGAGGAAGGGATACCGCCCCTTGAGGCGATTAAGATGGCGACCTATAATGCCGCCAGGCTTATTGATATACCCGACATCGGACTTTTGAAGCCCGGTAATCTGGCCAATATTATTTTGCTGGATAGTTTAGAACATTTTTCCGTCAATGAAGTCTTTGCCAAAGGCAATCTGGTGGCCCGGGCGGGAATATTAGTGAATGAAATTTCCAGGCAGGAATTCGCTGTTGAAAAGCGGAATACTTTAATTTTAAAAACCAAGCCCACTGCGGAAAATTTTAAAATTCCTTCTTCATACCCGACTGCCAAGATACCGATTATCTCTTTTAATCCGCAGATGCCGATCATTACAGATCTGGAAGAAATAGAACTTCCGGTCAAAGATGGTTTCATTGATATATCCGGGAGAGACGATCTTTCCATACTGGCAGTTTTTGAACGGCATGGTGTCAATGGCAATCATTCGGTATGCTTCGTCAAAGGACTGGGGCTTACCCATGGCGCTATCGCCAGCACAGTTTCCCACGATTGCCATAATTTAATGGTGCTTGGGAGAAACATCCCTGATATGCTTCAGGCGGTTGATGTGCTTTGTCAATCAGGGGGTGGATATGTTTGTATCGCAGATGGCCGTGTAGAAGCGCTATTGGAACTCCCGATCGCCGGTTTACTTTCTGAGAAACCTGCCCAGGAGGTAGCGGCGGAAACTGCTAAATTAAAACAGAAAATTACTGAATTCGGGATGGTGGGAAATTTTCCGGCTTTGCTTTTGTTAGTTACTTTTGCCTTACCGGTTATACCAAATGTGCGGTTAACGGACCATGGCCTCGTCAATGTGAACACCCAGGCCCTTATTCCCTTACAATAATGGGTATTATAATAAAGGGGAGAAGATTACTTTTTATTTAACAACCAATGGGGTGATGGGATGTCAACGGTGCTTATTAAGAATGCTTATATTGTCACCATGAATTCTGCAAGGGATCTGGTGAATGGAAATATTTATATTGAGAATGATCGGATTGTTGGAATTGGGGCCGGGGAGTGGACTGCCGACAAGGTTATTGATGCTCAGGGTCAGGTGATTATCCCCGGGTTGATTCAGACCCATCTTCATCTTTGCCAAAGCTTATTTCGCGGGCAAGCTGATGATTTGGAACTGATGGATTGGTTACGGCTGAAAATTTGGCCTTTAGAAGGAGCCCATGATTCCGAATCTGTATATTATTCGGCTCTGCTCGGTATTGGTGAACTTTTTCGCGGCGGTACGACTTCGATTGTTGATATGGAGACAGTTCATCATACTGAATCAGCTTTTGAGGCCATTGCCCAAAGCGGTCTCCGGGCCATCAGCGGGAAATGCATGATGGACTGGGGTGAAGGGGTACCTGATAGTTTACTGGAAAAAACCGATGCTTCCATCCAAGAAAGTGTGGATTTACTCGAAAAATGGCATGGTAAGTGCGAGGGCCGTTTACAGTATGCCTTTGCACCGCGCTTTGCAGTTTCTTGCAGTGAAGACCTTCTCAAAGAAGTCGCCAAGTTATCTTCGAAATACGGGGTGAAGGTCCATACCCATGCTTCGGAGAATCAGGGCGAGATTGCATTAGTTGAGAAAGAAAAGCATTCCCGCAATGTATTGTATTTTGATCATTTGGGAATGGCCAATGAAGACTTACTATTAGCCCATTGCATCTGGATTGATGAGCAGGAAATGGGGATTATCCAAAAAAATAAGGTCAAGGTTACCCATTGCCCTTCATGCAACTTAAAATTGGCATCGGGAATCGCTAAAATTCCGGAAATGCTTGACCGGGGCATTCAGGTCGGTATCGGCGCGGACGGGGCGCCCTGCAACAACAATTTGGATCAATTTACAGAAATGCGCACGGCAGCTTTGATACAGAAACCGTTTCACGGCCCCACCTGTATGCCGGCTCAGCGCGTATTTGAAATGGCCACTTTGAATGGTGCGGCGGTTATGGGCCTTTCGAAGGAAATCGGTTCGCTGGAGATTGGCAAAAAAGCGGATTTGGTCATGGTTGATTTACGGAAACTGCATTGCACACCCTTTACGGGTTCAAATATTTATGCTCAACTGGTTTACCAGGCGCGTAGTTTCGATGTGACTTTAACGATGGTCGATGGGAAGGTTGTTTTCGAAAATGGCCGGTTGACTACCATGGATGAGCAAGAAGTGATCCAGAAAGCCAATCAGATCATCAAGAGGGTATATAACAGGGCGGTATGCTCCCGATGATCTTGAATATATCTACGTGCAATGTGTATGATGGCTTATCGAATAGTAAAGATAAACTCCGGCAGGAAGTAGTCTCTCTGAAAAGGCTGGGAAGTATATATGCACTGGTAGGGTTGGATATCGGTTCGGAAACCCCGGAGAAATTGCTATTAGTAATTTTGTAGAAATCATGAAGGCGAAAGCTGCTAGAACTGGGCATTCTCTAAGAGAATTGTGAAAAAGCATTAGTGGAGGCCTTTTGAGATGGATTTGATTATTAAAAATGGTACTATTATCACTGCCAACGAAACTTATCTGGCGGATTTGGCGATTCGCAGCGGTAAAATCGTCATGATTGGACAGGGATTGGAATTTGAGGGCGCTCAAACTGTGGATGCGTTAGGAAAATATGTTTTACCGGGAGCCATTGATGCTCATGTCCATTTGCAAACGCCGGTTGGCGCCACTGTTTCAGCCGATACGTATGAAACCGGAACCCGGGCTGCTGCTTGCGGAGGAGTTACCACTGTATTTGATTTTGCATTACAGGGCAAGGGTCAAGGACTGGTGGAAGCGGCCGACAATATGATGAAAATATTTAAACCTCAGGCTTGCATTGATTTTGCATTGCATACTCAAATTACTGATTTAACCCCGGCAGTTCTTGATGAATTTGAAAATTCAGTGGCTTATGGTGTATCAAGCTTTAAGCTGTATATGGTATATAAGAATTTAATGGTCGATGATGGAGCTCTGGCTGATGCTTTGGAAAAGTCAAGGGAAACTGGGACATTAATTGCAGTTCACGCTGAGAATCCGGCTTTGATTGAAAGACGCACGGCGCGTTTACTTTCTGCCGGGAAAACTTCAGCTTGGTACCATTATGAAAGCCGTCCTGAATTTGTAGAGGCTGAAGCAGTTAAACGGGCTATCCATTTGGCGAAAACGTTTAATTCCCGTCTTTACATCGTACATTTGGCATGTAAGGAAGGAATGGACGAAGTAACGAAAGCACGGGACGAAGGCTATTTAATTTATGCCGAAACTTGTCCTCAATATTTGAATTTTACCAACGAGGTATACCGCCGCAAAGACGGTCGGAATTTTGTTTGTTCGCCGCCGATTAAAGGACAGGAAAGTCAGGATGCCTTATGGGAAGGAATACGCTGCGACGATATTTCTACAGTAGCGACGGATCATTGTCCCTTCCCAACGTATGAAAAGGATTGGGGTAAAGATGATTTTACTAAAATTCCTAATGGCTGTATGGGTGTTGAAAACTTGTATCCTTATATGTTAAGCGAGGCTAATAAAGGCCGGCTTTCTTTTAATAAAGTAGTAGAACTTTGTGCCACCAATGTGGCAAAAATATTTGGATGTGCGCCGGAAAAAGGCAGCATTTCAATAGGTAGCGATGCAGATCTTGTTATTTTTGATCCAAAGAGTAAATTTGTCGTTTCCAGTAAAAATATGCATTCCAATGTCGATTATACGATTTGGGAAGGTACCGAGATGGCAGGTTATCCAGTGATGACATTTTCCCGGGGGAAGCTTGTTTTTAAAGACGGCCAGTTCGTCGGGGAGGCCGGTTGGGGAAGATTCGTGAAATGCCGCAGTCTTAAGGCAAAATGAGTCATTGGCTATTATGCCGTGGAGCTTAAGATGAAGATTGAACTTTGCTCTCTTAGGCCATTTCTTTAATTTGTTTATAAAATTGCGTTTTTATACAGCATGATTTCAGAAGAGAAGGGTAGGTTACAATGCAGCTTTTAAAAGAGAGGATCTTGAGTGAGGGTAGGGTTGACCGGGAAGATATCTTAAAAGTAGACAGTTTTTTGAATCATCAAATTGATGTGACGCTTTTAGATGAGCTTGGCAGAGAATTTGCCGGAAGATACGAGAATACCGGAATTACCAAGATTTTGACCATTGAAGCCTCGGGAATTGCTATTGCCTGTTTTACAGCAAGTCATCTCCATGTGCCGGTTATTTTCGCCAAGAAAACCGAATCCAAGAATCTGGACAGCGATACTTACGGAACACAGGTTTATTCCTATACCAAAGACAAATATTACCGGGTCCGGGTTTCCAAGCGCTATCTACAGCAGAGTGATAAGGTGTTGATCATCGATGATTTCTTGGCCAATGGGAAAGCGGTCTTTGGACTGAAGGAAATTATTGAACAGGCTCATGCACAATTGGTTGGGGTCGGTATTGTGATTGAAAAGGGATTTCAACAAGGCGGCCAATTATTACGGGAACAGGGTATACGAGTCGATTCTCTGGCTATTTTGAAATCGATAAGTCCAGGCCGGATTATTTTTGAGTAACAGATTCCGACCGAATTGATGCAGAGTTTTTAAATTGGAACGATTACTAACATGATGGGTCACGGCTCATGCAGGGAAACCAATGAGCCTGTCGGTCCCATTCATGGTTAAAAGGTGGGATCTTTATTAAATAGAATTAGATTGACTAATCAATCTAAATTTTCAGCATACCCGACAATGATGATAAAGGAGCGAAAATAATGACAACTGAAAACTTAATTCAACAGCTATCAAAACTCAAATTTACCAATATGGTTCATCATGATTTTTTATTGACTTGGGAAAAAACCGACGATGAACTTCAAGCGGTATTTACAGTGGCCGATGTTTTACGGCAAATGAGAGAGAACAATATTTCAGCCCGGATTTTTGACAGCGGACTTGCAATTTCAGTTTTTCGGGATAATTCGACCAGGACCCGTTTTAGTTTTGCCAGTGCCTGCAATTTGTTGGGACTTACCGTACAGGATCTCGATGAAGGTAAATCACAGATTGCTCATGGCGAAACAGTCCGGGAGACTTCCAATATGATATCATTTATGGCTGATGTCATCGGTATCCGAGATGATATGTATATTGGAAAAGGGAATGCCTATATGCGGAAAGTGGCCGCAGCCGTTCAGGAAGGATATGATGACGGTGTACTTGAGCAAAGACCGAGTTTGGTGAATTTACAATGCGATATTGATCATCCAACCCAATGTATGGCTGACCTTTCTCATTTGATCCATCATTTTGGCGGTGTTGATAAACTAAAGGGGAAAAAAATCGCTATGAGTTGGGCCTATTCACCCAGCTATGGAAAGCCCCTTTCGGTGCCACAGGGTATCATTGGGTTAATGACTCGGATGGGGATGGATGTAACCTTAGCCTATCCCGAAGGGTATGATCTGATGGGCGAAGTTGAGGAGATTTCCCGAAAAAACGCTGCAGCCAGTGGTGGGAAATTTACGAAGACCCATTCGATGGCCGAGGCTTTTCAAGATGCCGATATTGTCTATCCAAAAAGCTGGGCTTCTTATGCAGCCATGGAAAAGCGGACTATCCTGTATGGAGAAAATGATTTTGCAGGAATCAAGACTCTGGAAGCTGAGTTACTGTCTGAGAATGCCAAACATCAGGATTGGGAATGCACCGAAAGTATGATGAAAAAAAC
>DNPQ01000419.1:0-626 GCA_003501335.1 Bacillota bacterium | reverse complement strand
TTATCGGGCCCCTTTATATAAGCAAGCCGGTTATAAGCCATATATTATTGCGGCTATGATCTTTTTGAGTAAAGTAAAGGATCCGGTTCAAACGTTAGATTCTCTCATCAAAGCAAATGTCAAAAGATTTTATACTGTTGGAAGATAAGGCTGGAAAAGATCTCATTTCAATGGAAATCAATAAAAGCGTGTCGAGGTATCAATCATGCCAAAGGAAGTCAGTAAAAAGATCCTGGATGCCACGTTGGAGGTCATTGCCAGAGAAAAAATTAGCGGAACCCGGATGCATCTCATCGCTGAAGAGGCTCATATGACCCAGTCCAATCTGCATTATTATTTTCCAACGAAGAAAGATTTGTTGATTGGATTACTCAATGATATTCAACAATGGTTTTCCGAAAACCGCCAGAAGGTTGTAGATTTTCATAACGGTTCATTTAAGGAAAACCTGCATGCCATCTTTACTGAAAAGAAAGATGTCATCCAGCGTAACAAAAAATTAGATTATGTTCAATTTGATTATTGGGTTCAGGGAACAGTCGATCCGGAGGTACGAGCCACTTTTCAACGGACTTTCGATACTTGGCGCCAAGATATCCAAAGAATATTGAGCCAAAGGACCAACC
>DNPQ01000518.1 GCA_003501335.1 Bacillota bacterium | reverse complement strand
TCCCAAAGAGGGTTACGGATAAAACCATCATGATGATGAAGGGAAAAATCGACTTTCGTTTGAACATTATCATTACCTCCTGTTATGTATTTTTGAGAATTGCATAACTGCTAACATAAGGCTTTGGTTTACAATATCTTGGCAGGCCCATCCGGGATCGCTTTCGAATACGGCTTCAGGGTTGAATAATATGATTATGCAATTCTCTAAATTCATAATTTCATGCTTCAATTTTATAATAAGTAATTTTTAATTATAAAGCAACAATTTTCATAAATAGTATAATATTAATTAATGAATAATTAATAAACGGCTCTGTTCAAAGAAAGGTATTTATAATAAAATTATTAAATAGGAGATAGTTACGAAAATTATTGGGCCGATTAAAAAAATCATTGGAAATGCAATGAAGAGGATCAACAAATGAATTTCCGCCGGAGTTCCGCGAAATAATCCGTCAAAGAATCAACCCGGAAATGATGAATCCCCATGCGGAGTATGGCCCTATACATTGTGGCGGGTTCAAAGAACTCCATCAATTGGAAAACCCGGATGTGGAAGTACAAATGACCATTACCCCCCGCTTTGAGGTGGAAAAAGTTATTTGGCATTTGAGTGGCAAGCTATTGGAAGAAAACAAGGCCGAACACGATCTGAACATACAGGGTGAACTGAGTTTTGTATGATAAGCTTTTGGCCCGCTGGAAACGACGTTTCCAGTTGAAACGACGCAATTGAAACTAAAATTGAGAAAAAAGGTTGCCGATGACGGCAACCTTTTTTGATGCGTATATCGAATTAAACCAATAATATTTGCATCAAACTGCAAAAGGGAATTGCCAAATGACTTCGGTTATTATAAAATGATATTAATATTTTATGGGGTTTATTATTAAACGAAGGAGATGTTTATAATGGCTTCTTATACGATTATGGCCGTATTAGTGAATTACCGTTCGAAGCACGCCGGCGAGGTTCAGAATATTTTGACGAAATATGGATGCTTAATCAAAGTCCGCTTGGGTTTGCACGAAGCCGGTAACGTTTGTTCCGAAAACGGGCTGATTATCTTACAGCTTGATGGCGAAAAAGCGGAGATCACGGCGTTTCAAGATGCACTAAACGTAATTGAAGGGGTAACAGCTAAACTAATGGAGATTTAACGGAGTTGATGATCGAATTGCCTGGCAATCAAATATTTTTATGGGGCCGATTTTAACCGGATAGCGGTTAAGAGCGGTCCTGTTTTTATATATCGCCCTTAAAAAAGTGAGTTACCTTGAGGGAAGCGGGCGAATATCCTATAAGGAAAATCTAAAAAGGAGTTTTAAGAAGCCGGAGGTGTTTTTGCTGCAAAACATCATCGAAGTGGTCAATTTGAGCATGAAATATCATTCTTTGAATGGCGAAATACCCGCATTGGCGCAAATTGATTTTAACGTTAAACCGGGCGAATTTGTGTGTATCGTGGGGCCCAGTGGTTGTGGAAAATCAACTCTCCTTTCCATCATGGACGGGTTACTCCGGCCTACCGGCGGTCAGGTCATAATTGGCGGCGCTCCCGTATCCGGGATCTCAGCCAAGGTTGGTTATATGCTGCAAAAAGACTATCTCTTTGAATGGCGGACTATACTTGAAAATGTATTTTTGGGCCTGGAAATCCGGAAATCTTTATTCAAAGAGGCTAAGGCTTATGTGCTGGATATACTCAATACTTACGGATTGTATGATTTTAAAGATAAATATCCCGGGCAGCTTTCCGGAGGAATGCGCCAGCGGGCGGCGCTGATCCGGACACTGGCCACCCGGCCGGAAATTTTGCTTTTGGATGAAGCTTTTTCCGCCCTTGATTACCAGACCCGTCTGCTAGTTTCCGAAGATATTTACGGGATTATCAAAAATGAACATAAGACGGCCATCCTGGTCACTCATGACATTTCCGAGAGTATCAGCATAGCCGACCGGGTGATTGTATTATCCCAGCGGCCGGCTAAGGTTAAAAATATTTATGAGATTCATTTGACATGTGAGAACCGTACACCCATAACTTCCCGCAATGCAGCCGAGTTTAAATTATATTTCAACCAGATCTGGAAGGAGCTTGATGTCCATGTTTAAGAGGCTGAACTTGTTTGGGGGAAAAGCCCTAAGCCAAGAAATATCGGTGGAACAACGGGCCTATCTGTCCAAAATCCGGTTTAAGAAAACCATTGTTCGTCTTACACAACTTGCCATTTTCGTTTCCTTTTTTTCTTTATGGGAACTATTGGCCCGCTGGAAATGGATCGATGCCTTTTTAACCAGCCAGCCCTCAAAGATTTATTTAACCATCATCCATCTTTATCAGCAAGGTATTCTGTTTCACCATATTGGAATCACTTGTCTGGAAACCGTGCTTGGTTTTTCACTGGGAACAATTTTGGGGACGCTCATCGCTATGATTTTGTGGTGGTCCGATTTTCTAGCCAAAGTTTGTGAGCCTTACTTAATCGTATTAAACAGTCTGCCGAAAATTGCCCTGGCGCCGATTTTTATTGTCTGGATCGGAGCGGGCCCGAGCGCGATTATTGTAATGGCCTTGGCGATTTCGCTGATTATCACAATTTTGGAAGTATTAAATGGTTTCTTGGGGGTTGATCAGGATAAGGTCAAACTGGTACAAACCTTCGGAGCCGGTAAATGGCAGATTTTCACCAAGGTGATTTTGCCTTCTTCCTTTCATGCCATCATCAATGCTTTAAAAGTTAATGTTGGTTTATCATGGGTCGGGGTCATCACCGGGGAGTTTTTAGTTTCCAAAGGCGGGATCGGTTATCTGATTGTATATGGGGGGCAGGTTTTTCAACTGGATCTGGTAATGGCCAGTGTCATAATACTGGCGGTGGCTGCCGCCTTGATGTACCAGGCCGTTGTTTATTTGGAACGATTTTTGGTGAAATGGTGAGGGGCTGCTGTTCGATCTGCGCCATTCGTTGTTCATGATTGAATGCTGGATGGTGGAATACCTGATTTCCAGGGTCCCTAATCATTCAGGTTTAACCATAATAGTGCTTCCGGCATATAGTAGAAGAAAGAAAAAGATTGAATTTCAGTTGAAAAGGGGGATGT
>DNPQ01000470.1 GCA_003501335.1 Bacillota bacterium | reverse complement strand
CGCTGGTCGGGACTAGTGGCTAATGTGGATCTCTTACCGACTTTGGCAGCGATGGCTCATTTCCAAAAGACTTTCCCTTTTACCGGAAAAATTATGGTTTGCCAGCCTGCAGCCGACAATATCGCTTTACTTCGTACATTAAATCAACGTTTACTAGCGGTCAGTGTCAATCAACGCCCTATCATTAACTGGTATCAGGGTATTATTTCCTGCTGTTGGATAGCCGGTCTACTGGGAGGCATTTTCCTTAAAAGACGGTGGATTAGCGATTTTATCATCAGTCTGGTCATTGTAATCCCCTTAACTGTAATTATTTTGCCCCTCTTTCCCATTGCCCTATGGCAAATAAGCGGATTTATAGCCGTAACCATCATTTTAGCTGCTATCTTCACCCGGATTCACGAAATAAATACCCGGATCCTTATTTTATCGGCCCTGATCTGGGTCACCCTGATTCTTGATCAAATAACCGGCTGGCGGTTAATCCGTTTCTCCGCCTTAGGATATAGCGCCATGGCCGGTTCCAGATACTATGGCCTGGGAAATGAGTTTTTGGGGATCTTTTTGGCCAGTGCCCTCTTATTGACGGATTTAATAAACCGTAAAACGCAAACCCTCTGGTCGACACCAATCATCCTGGGCTTAACGATTTTTATTCTCAGTTGGCCGCAGTTTGGAGCTAAGTTCGGCGGGATCATCGCCGGAACGATCGGCTTTGCTTATTACATTATGAAACTCTATCATTGGCAGTTGAAAAACCATCGGCTTTGGCTTGGTTTCATCGGGTGTGGCTTGGTTTTATTTGCAATCGGCTGGTGGGACAGTCTGCGTCCGCCCGATGTTCAGACGCATATCGGCCGTTTCCTGCATTTAATATTGAGTAAGGATTTCGAACAGGTCAGTCAGATTATTTTCCGGAAAATTACCATGAATCTAAAGCTAACCATCTCCAGCCCCTGGATACGGATTGTCGTTTTAGCTTTTATTCTGGGAATCGTCCAACGATGGTTGACTGCCAGAAAAATGCTCTTATCCGAAGATACCGTGGTATGGCAAGCCATTCTGGTAGCCGGAACCATCTCTTATTTAGTCAACGATGCCGGAGTTCTGGCCTTCGCAACTTGTTTGGCCTACGGGTTTTCGTATCTATTGCTCAAAGTCAAAAATCAGGTTGATCCGCTTCTTATTCAGAAGTGGATGACCAAAACCAAAAGATTCCGACTGGGATCCGATTCGCTATAAATTAAAGAAGCACATTCCCGTTTATTTCGATTTTAAACTGGCATCCCAAAAAAATAGCGGCTCTGCGGCACATCATCATCCGCACCAGAAAAATCTCGAAATATTCCATCACCGGGCAGATTGAATTTTCAATCTTGATTTCCAAGGTAATGCTGCGCTTTTCTTCGTTCACATTCAGGAAAGAATGAACAGCGGCGTAATTAACCCGGTCATGAATATCAAAAGTGGCCAGGTCGGTATTTCTGACTCTGCTACGGTGAACATCCGATTTATCCGCCAAAATTAAAGCTGCGGATACATTATTGACCGCTTCGCCGCATTCCTCCTCATGATTACCGATAGCGCCCACCATGGTGGCAGCTTCGGCGGGATCAAATCCTTGCGCCAGCAAATAATTCAACGCGATAATGGCCCCGGTCCGCCCATGATCCTGCCGGTTCACGATATTGCCGATGTCGTGGAGATAACCGGCAATAGCCGCCAATTCAGCCTGGCGTTCCGGATAGCCTAGACGAAGGAGAATATTTTGAGAAATATTTGAAACCAGACTGGCATGGCGAAACCCATGCTCTGTATAGCCCATGACTCCGAGATGCTCGTCAGCTTTTTGAATAAAAGCGGTAATGGCCGGATCTTTTTTTATTTCATTGAGTGTCAATGCCATTTTTACTCCTCCTATCTGCTTTTTAAATCTCCATCCCAAGATGCAGCTCCTTGGGAACCGGCTGCATCTTTGAAAAGAGACTCATACCCAAGATGAGCTGATTCCAACCAACAGCAAATCCGAATTTGTCCAATAAAAAAAGAGAGCCAAGACTCTCTTAATTTTTAACTTTGGATACGGAACTACGGGAAAATTTCAATTCAATTTTATCGGCAACTTTTAATCGGACGTCTTCATCATCAATCTCCACGATTTCGCCGTGTAAACCACCCGCAGTAATGACCTTATCGCCTTTTTTTAGGTTTCCCAACATCGCTTGCCGTTGTTTTTGCTGTTTACGTTGTGGCGCGATCATTAAAAAATAGAAAATCGCGAAAAACCCCACCAGAATAAGAATTTGAATTAATCCTGAATTTCCGGTAGTTGCCGGCTTGACTGCCGCTAATAAAAAATTCATACTATCACCTCCTTAGCAAATAATATTTATTCGACAAGAAACATGATTTTCCTTTTAGTCACCCTGATATTGCCGGAAAAATTCCTGTTTCCGTTCGGCAAAGGTATCGGTCCTGATTCCTTCTTTAATTTTTTCCATAACCTGCCTCAGAAAATAAAGGTTATGATAGGTAATTAAATAGCCTCCTAAAAATTCGCCGGCCTTGAACAAATGGCGCAAATAGGCTCTGGAATAAGCTGAACGGCAAGTATAGCACCCGCAATTGGGATCCAGAGGGCCATAGTCCCTGGCATATTGAGCATCCCGAATCAATACCCGTCCCCTTGAAGTCAATGCCGTACCATGACGGGCTATCCGGGTGGGAAAAACGCAGTCAAACATGTCGATTCCACGTTCGACTCCTTCCCATAGGGCATCCGGGGATCCGACCCCCATCAGATAGCGGGGTTTGGAATCGGGAAGGGCAGGCACCGTGTAATCTAATGTCTCATACATTAGTGATTTCGGTTCTCCGACACTTAAACCGCCGATAGCGTAACCCGCAAATCCCAAACTCGATAAAGCTCCGGCGCTTTCCAGCCGTAAATCCTGGTAAGTGACCCCCTGAACGATACCAAATAAAACTTGATCTTTGCAGTTATGAGCTTTCAAACATCTTTCAGCCCACCTGGTTGTCCGCTCCATAGCTTCTTTAGCCTGCCGATAGTCCGATGGATAAGGCAAACAAACATCAAACGGCATCGCAATATCGGCGCCAAGGTCGGACTCGATCTCCATCACCCGCTCCGGTGAAAACAAATGAGCCGAACCATCAATGTGCGATTTGAAAGTGACGCCTTCCTCCGTAACCTTGGTTAACCTAGCCAGGCTAAAAACCTGAAACCCGCCGCTATCCGTCAACATGGAACCGTTCCAATTTATAAATGAATGCAGACCGCCGGCTTCCCTGACAATATCCGATCCCGGCCTGAGATAAAGATGATATGTATTCCCCAAAATAATTTTAAAACCGATTTTGTTTAGATCATCCACCGTCATTGCTTTGACTGCGCCCTGGGTACCGACGGGCATAAAAACCGGCGTTTCAATTTGATTACGCGCGGTAGTCAATAGTCCCAACCGGCCTTTATTTTCGCTTGATTGTTTTTGAACCTGAAAAGAAAAGGGCATCGAAAAACCTCTTATTTTATTTTAATAAACGCGTTTTCAATAAACGCGTTTTCAATAAACGCGTTTTCAATAAACGTTAATGATACCATTATCAATAATTTATTTGATAAACATGGAATCCCCAAAGCTGAAAAAGCGATACTTTTCCTCCACCGCATGCCGGTAACATTCAGCAATAAATTGCTGTCCGGCAAAAGCCGATATCAACATCAACAGGGTCGATTTCGGCAGATGAAAATTGGTAATCAGATGATCGATGATCTTAAAGCGGTAACCCGGATAAATAAAAATGGCGGTCTCTCCGGGGCCGGCTATCAAACTTCCGTCTTCACGGGCTTGAGACTCTAGTACTCTCACCACAGTTGTTCCAACTGCAATGACCCGCTTACCTGCCTTTTTGGTTGCATAAATCCGCTGAACCAATTCTTCCGGCAAAGAAAAAATTTCGGAATGCATCCGGTGTTCCTCAACCACCTCGGTTTTCACCGGCCGAAAAGTTCCGATCCCGACATGCAAGGTTAAAAACCCCAACTGGATTCCTTTAGCCTTCAATTCCTCTAAAAGCCGCTCCGTGAAATGCAGTCCCGCTGTGGGGGCTGCCACCGAACCTTCATACTTTGAATAAATGGTCTGATAACGTTCCGGATCCACTTGCTTATTATGAATATACGGAGGCAACGGGGTTTCGCCAGCCCTCAATAACCATTCCCTAAAGTTAAGCTCGGGCGGAAACTGAACCGTCCGGCACCCGCCCTCCACAACTCCGCTCACTTCTCCCTCAACCTGTTCGGGAAATATCAGTTTAACACCGGGTTTTCCCCGCTTGCCGGGACGAATCAAACATTCCCATTCATTATGGCCGAGCTCCCGGAGGAGAAAAACTTCCACTTTAGCCTCTGTTCCTTCACGCCTTGCAAACAAACGGGCCGGTATAACCCTGCTGTCATTAAAAACCACCAAATCACCGGGTTCCAGAAAATCGGTGATTTCATAAAAATGATGGTCCTCCATGGTTTTGTCTTGGCGATCGACTACCAGCAATCGCGAATGATCACGGGGCTCTAAAGGCACTTGGGCAATCAGCTCCGGCGGTAATAAATAGTCAAACTCACTGACCTGCATTATTTTTGCTCCCATCCATGTGAATATTACCAATATCCGTAATGGTAGCCCCAGGGTAATAATGTTCCAAAATTTGGCTTTCGTTATACCCAGCATCTGCCATTCCCCTAGCGCCCCACTGGCTAAGGCCCACTCCATGTCCCCAGCCTGAACCGCGAAGCACCATCCGGATCGGTTCTTTATCTTCTAACCAAGACCATGGATCGGGAAGATCCCATGGCGGTGTCAAAACATCAGCAACAAGCCCAGAAATAGCGTTATCGGCCATTAAAGCCTCCGGATAAGGGCTGCCCGGGGACCACCATAAGTTTACAAAAGGCGCCGGACCGTAAATGACCCCAATTTGAACTCTGACACTGGGGAGTCCCGCCAAAGCCCGAAATTGATCCCCATTGATAGTATTCTCCCCCAAATCACCCTGGAGTGTAATTCTCAACAATTGGCCATCGGATGCGGATACGATATCGGAAACCCGTTGCAATCGTCCGATCAGTGGATAATAATGGCTTACCAGGCCTTGAAGCTCATTCCAGTTTAAATAACGGGTCCATTGATTATAAGGCGAATTTTGATCCCAATCAATGGCCGATTTCAAATACGGTACACTAAAATTCCACACATTCGCTGCATCGAATGTAGATCCTCCCGACGAAGAATGATAAACCGCCGAAATGACTTTACCCCGATAGGTAATAATTTCCCCCGCTGTACTGGTTACTGCTATATCGGTACTCGCTTTCTCAGAATCGATTCCACCATAGACCTGACAGTGATCGGTCGGGCAAAGATCGAAGTTATCACTACCATGTCTGCCCAATGAAGCAATAGCATAAGTTCTAGCAGCGATGGCCTGAGCTTTTAAAGCGGCAAGGGGCCAGGAGGCCATGACTTCTCTGGGTACCACCCCTCGTAAATAATCTTCCAACGATATAAAATTAATCAGTATTAAGTGATTATTTTTGGCAGAAATCAAAAAACCGCCCCGATAATGATGCTGATTCCAAACTAAAGAACTTGAGCCGGGAATCACCAGAAGGGGGCCTGGTCCGACAGGCATAAAATTAAGGGTGATTTGGTCATCGCAGGCCGTCATAATAACTTGATCCCCCGGAACAGGAACATTGACCGGTTCGGTGCCGGCCAAATCCAAAATGGCCTCTGCATCGGCCACATTTAGCGCAATTTGATCCTGCTCCGTAGCCAAACCAATTTTAATAGGACGGAAATCCGCAGCCCTTGCCGGAGTTGCAGGGTACATTATTATTATAACTGTCAATACCACGAATAGATTTACAAACTTTCCCATGACATTACTCCTGAACATTCTATCAACTATCTCTCGTTTCTTCCTTCCAATATCCGAACTCCTTCAGGGAGGCTTCATTGTTACGCCAGTTTTTCCGAACTTTTACCCATAAATTTAAATAGACCGGCGCATCCAGCAAGCGTTCCAGATCTTCGCGGGCAGCCTTTCCGATACTTTTAAGGCGTTCACCCCCGGCCCCAATGATGATTCCTTTCTGAGAATCACGCTCCACATAGAGAGTTGCCTCAATATAAATCAAGCCATTGCTGCGCTCTTTCATCTCTTCGACTTGTACAGCGACAGCATGGGGCACCTCATCCTGGGTAAACTGTAAGGCCTTTTCCCGGAGAAACTCAGCGACAACAAATTTCTCGGGATGATCGGTCAATTGGTCCGGTGGATAAAAAGCGGGTCCGATAGGCAACTCTTTAACAATTTCCGCCAGCAATTCCGGAATACCCCGGCCGGTTTGCGCCGAGACACGGAACTGTTTGTCACCAAGGTCCAGTTTAGGAAGTTCGCTGCCTTCCGCCACCAAATCATCCTTATTCCATAATATAAATATCGGCGTGGTGGAGCCCTTTAAAATTGCTGCGACTTTTTTGTCGGCCGAGGTAAATCCGGCGCTGCCATCCAAAACCCATAGAATCAAATCCACATCCGGTATAACCGATTGGGCAGCCCGGTTCATTTGATCACCCAAACGATGTAAAGGCTGGTGTAAACCAGGTGTATCAATCCAGACCACCTGATATTCATCCGTTGTCAAAATTCCGCGTAATGAATTCCGGGTCGTTTGAGGTTTCTCAGAAGTAATCGTAATCTTCTGTCCGATAAAGGTGTTAAGCAAGGTGGATTTCCCTACGTTTGGGCGTCCAATTAAACCTACGAAACCTGATTTAAATTTATTATTCATCGATTTTCCCAATCCCACTCCAATAGCCAGCGGTCCTCACCGGGCCCATAATAGTCTTTTAAAAATCCAATCCGTTTCATTTGAAATTTATACTCATAAATATGAAGCGCTGCCTTGTTCTCCGGATGAACAGTTAATTGAAGCCTAGTGAAACCAGCCCTGGGCATAGCTTCAAAAATATGGCGGAGTAACGCGCTTCCTACTCCATTTCCTTGATAATCGAGAGCCACTGCATATCCATACAAATAAACAAGTTCCGAATCACGCCAATCCCTCATTAATTGAGCAATACCAACCGGTTTCCCATTCAATCTGGCCAAATACACCCGGCCATAATGCAAAAGCGGCGGTAATGACCATTCGTTTAAACTGGCAGGACCAAAGACTTCCTCATCAATACTAAGCAAGATTTCCCGTAAATAATCATCCACCGATGTGACAATTTCTATACTTATAACCGGCTCTTCCAACTTTCCTCCTCCATATTTCAATCAATCTACCGGAAATCATGTAAATTGATAGTCAAAATAATTGAAGATTCCGTAATCGGCCAAGGATCTTCTGGTTTCAATTATTCATTGCCCAAGTTTTTGGGGCCAAAGGCTCCTGGCAAATACTGGGCAAGAGTGGTCTCTACCTTTTTCCCATTCAAATTTACCAAAATTAAGATCAAATCCAAACCGAATTCAGCTAAGAACTGCCGGCAAATACCACAAGGAGCTCCAGGTTCTTGTCCATCCGTTGCTACAACTAAAGCCTGAAAACTTTTTTCTCCTTCCGAAACCGCCTTCACGGCTGCGGTCCTTTCTGCACAAATGGTTGCTCCAAAAGAAGCGTTTTCCACATTGCAACCACTATAAATACGGCCTGATTTCCCGAGTAGAGCGGCGCCAACCCGGTACTGCGAGTAAGGCGCATACGCTTTCAATCGTGCCTGGATTGCCGTTTCAATGAGCGTTTGCTTTTGACTTTCTTCCATTCTTGCTCCTCCCCAATATTACTTCAATAATTGAAAAACCATCAGGGAAACCAGAAATCCCAATGTTCCCCCGGCAATCACTTCAGTCCAAGAGTGCACCTGATTTTCCACCCGGCTTTCAGCGATCAGTACCACCAAAAAGCCGGCTAAAAACACCACTAAACTATTGTGACAAATAAAAAAGATAGCCGTAGCAACTGAGGCCCCAAGCGCAGTATGACCGCTGGGCATACCTCCCTGAACCAAGCGGCCTTTCTTAGTAATTGATTTGCTGATGATTACCAATACTATCGTCAACAAAATCGCAACCATACTCAAATAGGCAGGAGCTTTCTGCAAAGACTCAATCACTCTCGGGATTAAAGGGTCAAATTTGGGAGCAAAAATCAAATATCCGACGACTACCGCTAATCCAGCGGCTACTAGGACTGCTCCCGCGGCCACATTTTTAATGATAGCTGCCAGGGGATGATATTCCGGAGTTATCAGATCGACAGTAACCTCTAAGGCCGTATTGATCATTTCGGTCACTATGACGAAGGCAATTGTCATAAAGAGGATTAAAATCTCCAATTTCGTTAATTGGAGAAGCAGTGATAAAACCAGCACCCCTCCGGTGGCCAAAAAATGCAATCGAATATTCCGTTCGGACTTAAAAGCGTAAATTATGCCTTCAAAAGCATTATTAAATGAGTCTAGGAGGCTTCTTGACCTCACTCATGATTCCTCCCTATTTTGTAGGCGGCTAAAATCTTTTCTTCTTCCGCGCGCATCTCATTGGTGTCCTCCGGAGTTTGATGATCAAAGCCTAACAAATGTAATAAACCATGGATAGCCAGATAATTCACTTCCCGGATTAATGAATGATCATATTCCTTGGCTTGTTCGACAGCACGCTCCATTGAAATAAAAATATCACCCAACAACTCAGGGGCATCCTCCGGCAACACATCAACCCCCTCTACCGGGTCTTCTTCCATAGCGAAAGACAAAACATCGGTCGGTTGGTCCAAACCGCGATATTGTTGATTCAATTCCTGAATATATTGATTATCCACTAAAATTACACTTACCTCCGAGTTCTCTTTCCCGTGGGTATCTAAACCGCTCTGCAACACATTTTCCAACAAATGAAGCCATTCTTCTTCAATCGGAACGATTTCCTGAATATTATTTACCAGTATCGCCATTGGTTTTTTTCCTTTCAATTTCTTGGAGGACATTCTCCGGATATTCAATCCGGTTATGGAACATACCGCCCAATACTTTGATAAAGCTATTTTTAACATTATTAAGATCTTTTAAAGTTAAATTACATTCATCAAATTGTCCGTCATCCAAACGTTCCCGGATAATTTTTTGCACCAAAGCTTCCACTTTTGCCGGAGTCGGTTTTGGCAAAGACTTTACTGCAGCTTCAACCGAATCCGCAAGCATCACCAAAGCGGCTTCTTTACTTTGCGGTTTGGGGCCCTCATACCGGAAATCTTCCTCAATTAAATTTTCTTTTTCAACTTGCGCATTTTCGGACGCCCGCTTATAAAAATAACGCACTAAATCCGTACCATGATGTTGCTCAATTATTTGAACCAGTTTTTCCGGCAACCCGTGTTCCCTGGCAATTTCCGCCCCCTCTTTCACATGATAGGTAATAATTAGAGTACTGAGGGTCGGATTCAACTTTTCATGGGGATTATCTTGAGTAAATAAATTTTCCACAAAAAAATAAGGCCGTTTGATTTTTCCGATATCATGATAATACGAACCAACTCTTACCCACAGAGCATCGGCGCCAATTCCCTCCGCAGCTGCTTCTGCCAGATTACCGACCATGATACTATGATGATAGGTACCCGGTGCTTCGATTTGGAGCCGTCGCAACAATGGATGGCCGGGATTGGATAGCTCCAGCAAGCGGATGGGCGAAGTTAGTCTGAAAATGTGTTCTAAAAAAGGCAATGATCCAATAGCCAGTACAGCCGATAAGAAACCGTTGGCTATTGCCAGCATAACGGCTTGATAATCAAAGGTCGTATGAAAAAGTAAATTAACCAAAGTAACTGTTATCGCATTAACAACCATCAAAATAAATCCGCAACGGACTAAATCGCGCTGGCGGCCGAATTTAAG
>DNPQ01000587.1 GCA_003501335.1 Bacillota bacterium | reverse complement strand
TGCTCCCCTTTACGGCAATGATTCGCAATGGTGTCGATATTATTATGACAGCGCATGTGACCTTTCCCGCAATTGATGATCGCCAAGGAGTTCCGGCTACGCTTTCCTATCAATGCCTTACCGGCCTTTTGAGGGATAAAATGGGATTTAGAGGGGTAATTATCACCGATGCTTTCAGTATGAAAGCGATAACGGACCATTTCGGCGATAAGGAGGCGGCCGCAATGGCAATCAAAGCGGGCGCCGATATTGTCCTAATGCCTCAAAATATGGATGAGACCTTTAGTTATATTTTGGAACAGGTCAAAAGCGGAGAAATTTCCGAAGCAAGAATCGATGATTCGGTAAGGCGGATACTGGCTCTAAAGATAAAATCCGGTATCATCGGCGGCCACACCGGATTTAGTTTGGGGGTGGAACGCCGGGCGATGAAAATAGTCGGTGGGAAAAAGCACGCATTGATACGGAGGGTTGTAGCAGAGAGGGCCGTCACTTTGATCAAAAATCAGGACGGTGTTCTTCCATTTCGTCTGGAAGACCGGAGACGCATTGTATTCTTTGCTCCTTCACAAGCGGGAACGGATCAAGTGAAGAAAGTTCTAGACGAACTGACGGAACAGGCTGGTTTGAGAGAGGTTATGATTTGCGGTTTCAACTATGACGGACAAGATGCATTGAATGCGGAACAAGCGGACGCGGTAACCCAAGGCGATTTTGTCCTTCTTTTTACAAGAACGGTGAATCCGGGCGACTTGGCGCCGGGAAGCAGTATCATGTCGAAATTTGTCGGGGCTTTGATTAGTAGCGCCGCTGCTTCGGGCAAGAAGCTGGCGGCAGTTGCGGTACGAAATCCTTATGATATTCAGTCTCTAATAGGCGTTCCAGCTTATCTTGCTGTCTATTCCGATTGGAATGGCGGCGGCGTGGCCGCTGCCGTTAACGTTATTTTCGGCAAGCTGAATCCGCATGGAAAATTGCCTGTGTCCATACTTGACGATTCCGGGACGGTTATTTATGCAAACGGATACGGGCTCTCCTACCCTACCGAATTGGAGAGTAATAAAACAGGGAAGAGGTGATAGTTTGAAAAGGACGATCTGGATCATAATGGCCATATGCCTGACATTTACATTATTCAACGGATGCGGCCAAAATGAAACAACGAAAATGGCAACGCTCGATGATGTTTCCAATAAGAGAATCGGAGTCTATACCGGTACAATATTTGATAAATTTGCCGCCAAACGGTTTCCCCGAGCGACCATATTCCGTTATAACAGTAGTTCTGATTTCGTGTTGGCCTTAAAAAACAATAAGATTGATGTCGCTATCACCAATTTATACTCCGCAAAAAATCTCATGAAGACCAATCCGGAAATCGGAGTTTTGGCGGATGATTTTCTGACATCCCCGATTGGAATCGGCTTTAATAAGGGAAATCCGGCTTTACGGAAAAAATTTAATATTTTTTTACAAGGAATCAAAGCGGACGGCGTTTATGACGCCATGTATCATCAATGGTTTGACACTGATTTGGATACTGTCAAAATGCCGGAGTTTAAAAATAACCCGGCCGGGCAAAAGCTAATTTTGGGTGTTGCGGTCGGTGATTTGCCGAATGCGGGGTATGTCGACGGCCAGTATGTCGGATTTGATGTGGAAATGCTTAGAACTTTCGCGCAAAAAGAAAAGTATCGCTTGGAAATCGTCACGATGGAATTCGGGTCGTTGGTTGCCGCGCTTTCCGCCGGAAAAGTGGACATGATTGCCGATTGCATCGCGATTACGGAGGAACGGAAAGCCAAGGTTGATTTTAGTGATCCGTATTTGGAGGAAAAATCGGCAATTATTGCCTTAAAAACCAATTTGAACGGTTCATTAACGGCTGTAAGCAAAGCAACTACTATGGATGCGATTGCTAAGAAAAAGGTGGGCGTGCTTCAGGGGTCGGTGGATGACGCTTTCATGGCAAGCCATTATCCCGGGTCCCATGTTTTGCAGTACCGAAGTATCCCGGATCTTATTTTGGCGCTAAAGTCCGGTAAGGTCGATGCGGGTTTCATCACATCCCAGGCATTTTTCGCGTTGCAAAAGGAAGATCAATCGTTACAGATTCTAGTAGATAAGGTTTTTGGCGAACCGATCGGCATGGGTTTTAACCGGGAAAATGTTGAGTTAAGAAAGCAGTTCAATGCATTTTTAAAAGTGATCAAAGCCAATGGCGTCTATGACGGCTGGGTCAAACGGTGGTTCTACGATGGTTCGACCGAGATGCCGGTCATTGATAATAAAAAGAACAATGGCAAGCTGACGGTCGGCAATGTAAGCGACAAAGGGTTACCTTATACAATTATCAAAAACGGCAGGCTAATCGGCGCCGATAATGAGCTGGTTGAACGATTCGGCGCTTATCTTGGCAAAGAGATTGTCTATGTGGATATGGATTTCGGCAATTTGATCGCTGCCGCAGCCACCAAAAAGATCGATATGATCGCTAGTACTTTGATGATTACCTCGGAACGCAAGAAGCAGGTCGCTTTTTCGGATCCCTATTACGAAATCAATGTGTGTGTATTTGGAGCTAAAAACGGCAACAAAAGCGCCCCCTCCTTATTCCAAAGGTTTTGCCAAAGTTTTTACAGCAATATTATTCTTGAAAACCGCTATCGGTTGATTCTGGACGGATTGAAGGTTACGGCAATCATTTCGGTTCTTTCCATTTTCTGCGGCACCATGCTTGGTGGATTGAT
>DNPQ01000320.1:16326-21755 GCA_003501335.1 Bacillota bacterium | reverse complement strand
CGAAATTTTAAACCAGTATCTCTACAAAATGGAATATCCATTCTCCTTAGAGAAAGCATTCGATATTTTGTTAGATTTTATAATATTTATGTTGGGGTCTGCCTACTTTACCGTATTCCAACAATTTAGCTACTTTATTTTCTTTTTCCATATATTCAAGATATCTTCTAACTGTTATTCTTGCTACACCTAGCTTCTCTGCCAGTTCTTCTGCTGTAAAATCGTTACAACCCCTCTTGTCTATCTCTTCCCAAATAGATCTATAGGTATATTTGTTAAGCCCTTTAATGAAGTCATCTTCACTCCGGAAAACACTTGAACTAGATTTTAACTCATCCAAGTCCTTTTGTTCAATGACATCATTTTTCTTAAATTTATAATACCTATTCTCAAATTGAAGAAGTGCCTCTTTAAATCTTTCAAAACTAAATGGTTTTATAAGATAATCCACAACCCCATATCGAAAAGCTTCTTGTATTCTTTCAATAGATTTATCTGCCGTAATTAAAATAATATCGATATCAATCTCTTGAGCCCTGATCCACTTTAAAAAATCAATCCCATTTTCTTTAGGAAGGTACACATCAAGTAAAATTAAATCGGGTTTTTTAGCTGATATAAATTTTTTAGCATCGTCAAGGTTAGCAACTGATTTATACAACGCATATCCTGCTACTCTTTTTAAGAACTTAGAATTTATTTCACTAACCATAGGGTCATCTTCAACAATCATTACTTCAATCAAAATCAGCGCTCCTTGTCATCGGTATTGTTATATTCCAAAGAACACCTTCATTCACATCTAATTTGATTGTACCGTTAAACTCATCGATTATTTTCTTTACAATATACATACCTTGTCCATGCTGTCCCTTTGTTGAAAATCCTTGCTCATATATTTTCTCTCTATATTCTAATAGAATTCCGCCGCCATTATCTTCGATTTTTATATGTAATAGGTGTCCATCTTCAATTATTTTTATATATATGAATCCGGTCCCGTCATTTTTGACTTCGTCCAGGGAGTTTTCAATTAGATTTCCTATCACTGATACAATTTCTTCAGAAGTCATATGCTCCGGTAGCTTTGTAAGTTTTGAATTTTCATCTATTTTTAACTTAACTCTACACTCCTCAGCTTTATTATACTTTGCCAGGAGTAGTGCCGATAAGGAATGATCTTTTATATTCTCTGTTAAAATAGCGCTTATATCGCCCCTTACTTTGGCTACATCGGATATAAACTGCAGTGCTTCCTTATACTCCTCCAAATATATAAGCCCTGCAATGGTATGAAGTTTATTCATAAATTCATGGTTTTGCGCTCTTAAGGACCAGGTCATTTTTTTAACATCTGTGAGCTCTTCCGCCAACCTGGTCACCTCTGTTTTATCTCTGAAGCTAGCAATAGCTCCTACAACCTTCCCCCTATTCTTTATCGGAATTCTATTCGTCATGATTATGGTATTATTGATCCTCTGCTCTTTTTCGATTTCAGATTCTCCGGTTTCTAATACATTCATCAAACGGGTATTTGGAATAACCTCTTCTATATTCTTTCCTATACTATGTTCCCTATTAACTCTATTTTCAAAGTGTAAGATATTTAAGGCCGAATCATTTATCAGAGTAATCCTTCCTATCTCATCAACAGCAATTAACCCTTCATGAATTGCATCAAGCATTCCCATCTTTTCATTATAAAGCTTTGCTATTCCCTCAGGTTCAAGTCCCAGTAAAGTGTTCTTGATATTATTAGCTAATAAAAATGCCCCTATTATACCTGCCGTCAAACCACCAAGTCCAACCCAAATTATAAATAAAACAGCTGTATGCTTAGCTGCTTCAATGCTGTGGGTAAGTGTGCCTACAGAAACAAAACCTATCTCTTTCTTATTTTCTGCATCATATATTGGGGTAAAAGCTCGCAAGGATTTTCCCAACGTTCCCTTAGCCTCAGATATATATGTTTCTCCCTTTTGTAATACTCGATACTCATCTCCTCCCGCAAACCTTCTCCCTATCATTCCAGGGTTTGGATGAGAATATCGAATTCCTTTCATGTCCGCTACAGTGATATACTCAACCTGTTCCAAATTCTTAAGCTGCATACTAACATAAGGTCCAATCTTGCGACTGGGGTCCTTAACCTCCAGCGCAGCTGCTATCTCGCTAGAATGGGCTACCATCTCAGCTATATTCGTAATATTAGTTCTAGCCTTGCTTTCAATATTTCCAGTCATCCATGAGGCGACAAAAAAAATAATTATCGATATAGCAACAAACACTATTGTGATAATCAATAAGGTAAGCTTTGTTTGCAGCTTCATTACTTTTTTTATATCCATCACCTCAACCTTGATATCTGCAAATTTAAGTTTTACTTAAAACGCTCAAAAAGCACAGAATCATAAAAGATCATGCTAGAAGAAATATCCCATATTATTCCTTCTAACATTATTGCCTTCCATTTTTCCGTGTTTAATTTAACATCTCATCGAACTACTCTTCCAATTATACCGCTTAGCCATGAAATAATCATCTTTTTTATACTGCAGCAGCTTCTTTACTTTTCTTTATTGTTTTATGATTGCTAGACACTTTAAATATATAAGAAACAACAAACGGACAGATGATAGCAGAAACTACACATGCTGCTGCAACTTGTGCAGTAGCTATTGTCGCTGCGACAGCTACCGTTGGATCAATTGCTGCAACAGCAACCGGTGTCGCGACGGCGTTCCCTGCAGTTGCCCCTGTTGCTAAACCAATGATAGGCTCTTCCTTAAATAATTTTAGCAGTATATAGGCTCCAATTCCAGTAAAGGCTGCTATGATTCCCAACAATATTCCAGAGCCGCCTGCTTTTACAATGGTTGTAAGATTCATACCTGCGCCTAACGGGAAGGAGAAGAAAGGAATCAACAATAATTTACTGCTTCCAAGAAATTTTCTCATGTCGGGATCAAGATTTCCTAAAATCATTCCAATGACTATTGGAACTACTACTGCAATCAGTGACATAAAAGGAATTTGAGCAAGTCCTGATGCACCTAATGCAACCAATGTAAAAAATGGACCATCTTTTAAAGATAATAGAGCATAAGCACCTACATCAGTTTCATCACCATACTGTGAAGCAAGGGATGCATATAATCCGCCATTACAATTTGTTAATCCTGCAACGATCGCTAATGGTGATAAACCTAATACTCCAGCAGGACCAAAGACTTTTCCTACCAATATACCAATGCCGGCGCCGACTATAAATTTTCCTACAATTAATAATGAACCTTTTTTTAATGCCTTGGGCGCTAATTTAAAATGAATTTGTGAACCAATTAAAAACATAAAAAGAGCCAAAATTGTTGATGATGCCGTTGAGCTAAATAATGCCGTTGTAAAACCACCAATTTTTAGGAATTGAGGGAAAAACGTATTCACTAATACCCCTAAGAAAAGTGGAACAACCATCATACCGCCTGGAATTTTATCAAGCGTTTTCTTAATTGGAATTCCCATTTTTAACCCTCCACTTATTTATTCTCTTTAATATTCAAGGCACTCCCTGTTTTAAAAACACTTTTATATTCTGGCTACTCCGCTTGCTCTTGCTGCCTTTCTTATCGCTTCGGCAACATTCGCTGCAACAGTTCTGTCTAGTACCTGCGGAATTACATTGTTCTCATTTAAGTCTTCATCCTTTATGGTAGAAGCTATAGCGTATGCTGCCGCTATTTTCATTGCTTCATTGATTTCTTGTGCTCTAACATCGAGAGCCCCTCTGAATATTCCCGGGAAAGCCAGCACGTTATTCACTTGGTTTGGAAAATCCGAACGTCCTGTGCCTATTACTCTTGCTCCTGCTGCTTTTGCTTCATCCGGCATTATTTCAGGAGTTGGATTTGCCATTGCAAATAGTATCGAATCCTTATTCATCGCTCTTACCATGTCTTGGTTTACTATTCCTGGTGCAGAAACACCTATAAATACGTCTGCCCCTACTAATGCATCCGCTAAAGTACCCTTAATATTATCTGGATTCGTTACTTTTGCAAGTTCCTGCTTCGCATCATCTACATTTTCAATTCCCCTGTAAAGAATACCAACCTTATCACAGGCAATTAACTTCTTTACTCCCGAAGAAAGTAATAATTTGGCTATAGCAGTTCCTGCGGCTCCCGCTCCATTGATAACTACCTTGATATCTTCTATCTTCTTATTAACTACTTTTAATGCATTGATTATTGCTGCCAGAACAACGATGGCCGTTCCATGCTGGTCATCGTGGAATACCGGTATATCAAGTTCTTTCTTTAATCTTTCTTCTACTTCAAAGCATCTTGGTGCTCCAATATCTTCCAGGTTGATTCCACCGAAGCCTGGTGCAATTAGCTTTACCGTTTTCACAATTTCATCAACATTCTTGGTGTCCAGGCAGATTGGAAATGCATCAATATTTGCAAATTCTTTAAATAGAATTGCCTTGCCTTCCATAACTGGTAATCCCGCCTTAGGACCGATATCCCCTAAACCTAGTACTGCTGTTCCATCCGTAACGACTGCAACTAGATTCCCTTTTGAGGTATATTTATAAACATTTTCTTCATTTTCATAAATTTTTCTGCATGGTTCGGCAACTCCAGGAGTATAGGCTAAACTTAAATCCTCTCTAGTTTCAATTTTCACCTTTGACTTTACTTCTATCTTTCCAGTCATCTTTTCATGTAATTTTAAGCTTTCTTCAAAATAATTCATTTTTAAGACCTTCTCTTCCGTTTTTATATAAATTTTTTTATAACTGCTTACTACGAATAGATAATAACATTAAAATTTAGTTACAAAAATGTTTTGAATTTATAAAACATATTATGGTCATAAAGAATAGTTTGTTAAATTTTTAACAAAATTAACGCCTTCAACCCTAGTAAATTCAAATCTTTTCAAATAGCAGGGATGTCATCCCAATCCTGGCGGATTTAATGCAGGACAGTATGGACTGTTCCAATTATTTATATCATGAAAATGTTCTGTCTTTTTTAGGTACCGCCGTGATATAAATAATGAATGGGATTTGAAAGAGGGATGTATATGATGGAGCATAAAGCCGTGAAAGCCTTTGATGATAGGCGCGCCTGGGAAATGATGGTTGAGATGGCCGGCCGGGGTATCAGGCCTGTTGGCAGCTTTGGGCACTGTGAATCCATCAGCATCTTGCAAGAAAAAATGCGGCAGTATTCCGAGAAGGTATTCCTGCAGAAATTCATTCTCCCCGATTTCCGGGGGAAGGATTTAGAATGCGCCAACATTTGCAGTTTGGTGGCGGGGCGGGACCGAAGAAAAACCGTTTTACTGGGGACGCATTTTGATACCCGTTGGATTGCCGACCAGGAAAAGGATCCGGCGCTTAAAACAATGCCCATCCCTGG
>DNPQ01000320.1:10697-15976 GCA_003501335.1 Bacillota bacterium | reverse complement strand
TCACCGCCAGGTTTTAATGTTTTGTGCGTCCTGTTCGATGCCGAGGACGTCGGCTTCATCGACGGCTTCAGATTTGGAGAAGGAGCCTATCATTTTGTGGACCACCTGGTGATGAAGGTAGATCTGGCAATCATTATTGACATGATCGCCGGTCGGGGTATGCGGATCAATTTGGATCATAACTCATTATTATCGGAGGTATCCACCTGGACCTTTAACCGGATCTTCGAAATCGGCCGAAAAAAAGGGTATCCGGCCTTTTTTAACAATCGTTCCATCGAGCTGGAGTCCGACCACACGCCCTTTTATCAAAGGAATATACCGGCATTAATCCTAATGGACATTTTTTATCCGGAGTGGCACACCCACCGGGATACTTTGGAAAGCTGCTGCCAAGAGTCTCTGCGGTATGTAGGTGATGTTCTTTTGGATTTTTTTACCCCATGAATGTTCCTCTGAATTCAATATTGTTGTGCTGGCTGATAATATTAAAGCTATAAAAAATTTAGCCAACCCTCATTCTATCTTTCTCCCAAGGGGAGAAACGAACTGTAAATCTGTAAATCTTTATACTAATAGGCCGTAAGATCACTCTGTCACATTTTTCGCCCTTTCTCCCAGCTTGACGCCTTACACCCCGGAACTTTTTTGGCACCAAAAGTCTCAAAAAATGTGTTATACTTTTACCATAAAATTCTATAAAGACATCGAACCCGCTGCCAAAGTCAATTGGAGCGGGTTTTTTGATTGTAATTTCATTCCGTATTATTCCTTTAAGGAATTAGCTAAGCAGTGCTCCAAAACCAAATTGCTGCAATGATTTAGCTGATCCCCTTTAAGGGAAAGGGTAAATAGACCCAAAAATTCAATATAAAAAGCCAAACGGCCCGGCATCTTTCATTCCGGACCGTTTATTTTTAAATCACCAAAAGGAGGTTCGCAAAAGATGCTTTATATTTTTACGCCCCCATCCGCCTCATCGCCCTCATAACCCAAAGAAGCAGCTAAATCCGCTGTGCCTTTGTTTCTGTGGCTTACTTGTTAATAGGCTTCATAACACGCAAGGCATAGTAAAAAATTCAATTTCTAAAATAGGAGGAAAGAAAATGTTCCAAAGAACCGATACCGCCAGAATGAACCGGGTCCGGAGTATGCTGAAGGGGCTCACCGCCTATCTGGAGCAGCTCGACAAATACGGGGCCAACCCGGGGTTTCTGGCATCCCTGGCCCTGTTTAAGGGCAATCTCCACCAAATCCAGGAATACCGCAAAACCCTTAAAAAGAACTCTTGGAATTGTAGTAACAATTCCCAAAAAAACGCACGCGTTTTTTCAGCGACCGCCGCCAAGAACTGCAACCTGAAAAAAGCCGAACACCTGTGCAGCAAGGCCCGGAAATGGGTCCGCCGGGAATTTCCGGCCGAAGTTTGGCCCGAGTTCGGGTTCCGTAAAGGAGAGTTTAGCGCCAAACAAGCCGTAAAAAAGGAGCACGCCGATGTCCAATGAATTCCTATCTCCGGCCCATCCCATCCGGCGGATCAACCCCATGCTGGACTTTACCGAAGATACGGCTTTTGTCGGCATTGCCATCCCGCAGGAAACCGGTAAAACTTGCGTTGATCAAGCCGCGGTGGTGACCAGTGAGGGCCAATTGATCTCCTGGGATGAAGACAATTTTTATGAAAATCATATTTTACCAGTCATCAACGGCCCCGTCTTGATCGAACCCCGCTGGAGCAATGAAAGCATCGCCGCCCTTCAAAACGGAGCAAAGCCTCCCGCTACAAACGAAATTTACCAGAGGGTCCGGGCTTATTTGCAAAAGTATCTCGGCCTACGGCATTCCGTCGAATATGATCTGGTAACCTGCTGGATCATGGGCACTTATTTGAAGCCGTTGTTTAAATGCTACCCGATCCTATTTTTCAATGCGCCGTATGAGTCAGGGAAAAGCCGCTGTCTGGAGGCTGTCAGCCAGCTTTCCCTCAATGGCAAATGGTTCGGGGAGATCACCCCCGCCGCTTTCCGCCGTTATGCTGAGAGCAAGCTGACCTTTTGCCTGGATGAGTTGAAGGACGTGGGCCTCAAAAACGATTCTCCGTTGATTTCGATTTTGCTCAATTCCTATAACGCCACCGAAGTTGCCATCTCCGATCCCACCCGGAGGGGCGGCTGGCTGCCGGTGCTTTTCAGGGTCACCAGTCCGGTAGCCATGGGGAATATTCAGGAAATCAAAAACGAAGCCTTAAAGAGCCGGACCATTCAAATCCGGACCGAGTATAATCCTGCCTATCGGAATATCAATTTACCCGGGCTCTACCAGAGCGAACCCGCCCAAATCCGGGATGAACTTTACCGTTGGTTCCTCGGCAACTGGAAACAAGTCCGGGATGGTTATCAGACTTATCCTGATGTCCCCGAGTTAAGCTCCAGGGAAATGGACTCTTACAAGTCCCTCCTGGCGATCGCCTCTTGGATCAGTCCGGAAACGGCACAGGCTCTGACCAGCTATGCCGCCGCGGTCCGGGAAGAAAAAATCCTGGTCAAAAAGGCCACCGATGACCATTTAAATTTGTTGCTGTTTATCCAGCGAGAACTGGAAGCCCGGGGAATGGACGGTGAATTCCCGGTGATACCCAACCGGGATCTGGCGGACGCATATGGTCATCAAAACAACCTGCGCGTTAATTATAAACGCTTCATCGAAATGGTGAGCGCCCTCCACGTTGTGACCGACATTAAAGACTACCACGGCAGCAAACATTTTGTTTTCAACCGCTCCGAAATCAACAGGCAACTACAACTAATTGAAACCAAATTCTGAGATGGATTCCAAAACAAGATAGGACCAATGAGGGCCATGAGGGTGATGGGGGCCAAAAAATATAAAACCATCGTTTTCGATAGCCCCCTCGCCCTCCATTTTTTGATAAACTTCATCCAGGACTTAGTGGATTCACCGTTTTTTCAAACGCGTCCTTTTTTAAAGGCACCGGATTAGGCGGATTTTTTAAAAACAGTTTACTCTGTGGCCTCCGTGCGCTCTGTGGTATAAAAACTTTTCTTGACTTGCTTTATTACAAATCCTTTCTGCCGTTCAGAAAATCATTTCTGTCATAAAATAAATCCTTTCTATCGTTTCGAGAATCATTTCTGTCGCAAAACAAATCCTTTCTGTCGTCCAGACAATCGTTTCCGTCACGAAACAAATCCTTTCTTCCGTCCAGGAAATCGATTCTGTCCAAAATAAATTCTTTCTGTCATTCAGAGAATCGTTTCTGTCACAGAATAAATTATTTCTGTCGCCCAGAAAATCATTTCTCTCACAGAATAAATCCTTTCTCCCGTTCAGGAAATCGATTCTGTCATAAAATAAATTCTTTCTCTTGTCCAGAAAATCGGTTCTCTCCCAAAATAAATCATTTCTGTCATCCAGGAAACCGTTTTTGGCTAAAATAAATCTTTTTGGTCGTTCAAGGAATCGTTTCTGTCCCCCGGAATTTACCGGTTTTAGTGCCCTGATCTTTTCTCTGGGTCTCCTGGTCTTTGTGGCATCCTTCAATTTTGGTCCTACGAAATACTAAAAGCTACTTCCAAGTAAAAAACTCCTTTCGAAATACAAAAACCCGAACCTCTTCATCAAGAAATTCGGGTTAACGTTTTCATTATTACCCTGCCTCATTTCCAGTCTTATACTTTCCTTTGGTAAGCTCAACGAAGTAATCCAATAACATCGTACCATAATGGCTTGAAAATTGAGGATTCCGGAGAAAAATTCGCAAAACTTTCGCCGATAGATCCGATACGGTTCTCCGTACCGGGTCTATCGGCGAAAGTCAAAATATTCTACGAAAGTACATTGACAAATAAAGAATACCTATCTGACACCAGGGTTATTTTACCTATTTGGACTGAATCGTAGCAAGTAAAGCACGTGTTTCAGCAACGACGCGGTCTTGAAATTTTTGATCCCGCACCAGTGCCGATCCCAACATCGGCTGGCCCTTTTCATCGTAATAGATCCCAGTCTTACCCGATTCATCGGTCAAGATTTTTGTGATCACCCGTGCAGCCCGCTTCGGTGTACTCCGGTATTTGACGAAAGGAGGAAATAACGTGAGTATTTGAGACAAGAATCGCATGGCAATATTCGCATCACCGCCACCAAGACCAGTTCCAGGATTAATCCCGGGTTCTATAGCGTTAAAATGTAGCCTTAATGTTTCATGTGCAAACGTCATTGCGGCGGCAAGAAGGCACTGCTTTGAGGTAGAGTAGGCATCACTGCCTGAATTCTTAAAGTTTCCTTCTTTCCACTCTCCCCGTGCACTGGCCTCTGCTGAAATATAGCGACCTCCGTGCATTCCCAAGACTTTCACCGGCTCATGTTCGGGATCTTCCATAGCGGAAACAATAAACACCACATTTGCTTCGTCAGGAAGGTGCGGCATCAGCTCTTCGGTCAAAGTGAACGGCCCGAGATAGTTTGTAGCAAAGGTTAAATCCCATCCTTGAGGACTTTTCGAAGGGTGCATTGGATAAATCCCGGCATTATTTAACAGTCCAACGATTGGGAGTCGCATCGCTATGATCTCCTTGGCTGCCCGCCTTACGCTTACTATATCTGATAAGTCACACACTACCGACTCTGCCTGTTGGCCATTTTGCTCTATCATATTCTGTACTTCTTCGAGTTTTTTGAGGTTTCGTCCAACTAAAATGACGGTGCCATGCTTCGCCAATTCTAGCGCTGTTGCTTTACCGATACCTGACGTCGGTCCGGTAATGAGGTAGGTCTTACTTTTCAGCAAATTATTAGTTGTATTCGACATATTTGTTCTCCTTTTATATGACTGTCTAGACAGTCAATATTCTTTTAAAAAAATTTTATCCTATCATCCGCCACAAAGCATTAAACCCGACTTTGCAATACTCTTCGGCTTTTTCCGGATGCTGAACCATAAAATCCATTGTGGCTTCGGCTAGTGAATTCATCAACGCTGTAACAAACGCCATCTCCGTGTCACTCATGGGGCCTTTTGTATAAATCTGTTCTACCAGTTTTGCAAGATGAGCCATTACCTGATGACTTTTAATACGGGTTTCTGAAGTGATTTCATCAGAAACACTGAGTAATGTAAGGGTCCGTCTCTTTTCAGGATTGGTGACTGCCCAGTACATCCAATTCGACCATATGTGATAGAATTGTTCATGGATTTCAGCCTCCGAAGGCATCTCAGCCAAAGTAGCGGAAACCATTCCGGTCTTCAGTTCGAGATA
>DNPQ01000320.1:4659-10443 GCA_003501335.1 Bacillota bacterium | reverse complement strand
GTCTTCAGTTCGAGATAGAGCTCGTTTAATAGTTCTATCTTTGTCTTGAAGTATGTGAAAAATGTACCATTGGCTACTCCAGCTTCATGGGCAATCAAGGCTGTTGAAGCACTCAATCCTTGATTATTTATCATGCGGGTCGCAGCTGCAAGAATTGCATTTCGTTTATCATCACTTTTTGATCTAGCCATATTTATATTTTAATAAAGAGTGAGTAGACAGTCAAGTATTTTATAAAAATTTTCCTTCCTGATTTATCTTTCTACTGCTTAGAAATATAAATTTCATCTATATCTATTACCAGTTAAGGTACCTGAATTAAAAATTATTTAGTAGCTTCTCCCATAGTTAAAACAGCTCTAAAGCGAACTTTAGCATTCAACATTTTTTCAAAGGCAAAGTCGATTTGCTCTAAGGGAAATGTTTCAATCAGCGGACGCACATTGGTAAGCAAACTAAAGTCTATGGTATCTTTCTTGGCATTAGGTCCGGAATATATTGGGATCCAACCCTGCATGCTTCTCCTACCCGCTAATAATTGGCCAGTGACAACAGAAATCGGTTCATCGACTCCCGCAACAATCATTATTTTTCCATCAATGCTAAGACCATTTATCAGATCGGATATGGCTTTGTTATTCGGTGCAGTTACCAGAATAACTTTCGCTCCGCCTAATTTTAGAAGTTCATTAGTTGCCTCCGTACTCTCCGTATCGATAAATATTTGAGCTCCTAACCTTTTAGCAAGTTCTTGTTTTTCCGACCCTCTTGAAATAGCAATCGTCTTAAAACCCATCTTGTAAGCATATTGAATGGCTAAATGTCCAAGACCACCAACACCTTGAATAGCAACTACATCTCCAGGCCTTGCACCGGAATTTCGTAAAGCATCAAATGTCGTTAATCCTGCGCATAGTAATGGCGCACCTTCAATTTCATTTAATTCTTCCGGTATCAACGTTAATTCTGTTGCAACGGTTATCATATATTCGGCAAAACCGCCGTCATAAGTTATCCCTGCAGGCCAGCCTACTCCCACACGCTGCCCTATTTCATATCCGGTAACACCTGTTCCCAAATTTTCAATAACTCCGATAATCTCATGCCCGGGAATGCGAGGATATGCAAGACCTGGATAATGTCCGCCGTTTTTTACCAAAACATCTCCATGACAAACACCACATGCTAAAACCTTCACCCTTACCTGGCCTTCAGCTGGTTCCGGAATTTCTCTTTGCACCAATTCAAATTTTCCACCGGGTGCGGTTACTTGAATCGCTTTCATTAATTTCATGAATACCCATCTATCCTTTCTGTAATTTAATCACTGGATTTTTTCAATAAATTGGCCATCTTCTCCCAAAAAACTTCATGCTCCCGGGCAACAAGGTCATCATATCCTGCCGGCCCATTGTTCTCTATTTTTTGATAATATTGCAGCTTCCAATTGATCACTTCCAAATTTTCATCCAATTCTTTCCTACGATCCTCAAGAATCTTTTTTTGCAATAAGATGATTTCCTTTCTGGATGAAAGGCTTGAGTATCCTTCTATGCAAATCGCCATATATTCTTTGATATAAGCAATTGACATACCTGTTGATCGCATGCACCGGATCAACAATAACTGTTCCAAATTCAAATCACTATACTCTCGATTCCCATTTTTGCCGCGAGAAATTTGGGGGAGTAATCCTTCTTTTTCATAATAGCGAAGAGTGTGCATTGAAATGTTTAACTTCTCAGTTACTTCTTTCGTTGAATAACTCAATGTTTTCACCTACATTTTTACTATAGACTATAGACTGCACTCTATGGCAAACACTTTTTTATTATAATCCTGAATCCCGGAATTGGTTTTTATCCAAGCTTTAGGAACAAAATTTATCTTTCCACATGTATATATAATTTTTTATTTTATTGCCCAAATATGCCTTAGAAACACGAAGAAAAGATAAGTAATTAAATACCCATCTTCTCTCTGGTATTACCGGTTTTGTACTAAAAATGGATAAACCTTGATCGCCTCTAGGTTTCCCTGGTCTGCACCCTTTGAATTCACTTATCTACATCAGGTAATCAAGCTCTCTAATTGACTTCGAATTGAAACCTGTCCCGAAAGAGATTGTCCCATTAGAAACTTATTTGCAAAAAGTAGTTGCTCAAATTTCGGAGGTAAGTTGGCTAGCACCTGTATCAAGTTTTTCATTCAAGACTTGCCAGATGGTTTTTGTAGTTTGGCATCCATTAACTACATAAGGTTCGGTTAATAAGAAACTATCGCTATTAATAGCCAGATCTTCAGCCACAATAGTAATACCATTATTGAAAAGTCCAAACTTTTCCGGGTTTACCTTTAAAGTTTGTGCTATCCCTCTATTAACAACTCTGCCTCCACCCAAATACTTTCTTACGTTTTTCTCATATAACCGGTCAAGGTCACCTGTAGCTTTCTTAAATAATTTAAGGAATTCATACAAATTGCGATTTGAGGAAAAGCAAGCAATTGCCAGAGAATATTATGGTGTACATTGCGATTATATATCAAATTGGCTTCATGGACTATCAATCATAAGAAATATTTGCGTTCATCGGGGAAGGCTATACAATAGAAACATGGCCATAAAATTAAGCTTGCCAAAGCATTTTTGGAGCTTAATCCATATCAATCCTCAATGCTTTTAACTTATAACAAAACAAGGCTTCGGAAATCTTACCAATCTTTGCTTTTTCCAGATTACTGATTGCTCTTTTCAGCCAAGCTACTGCCAGTTCATTGCTTTTCATAGAGAATTTCTCCATTTTCGGCAATCTTCCCATAAATTAAAAACGGGTTGGTTTTTAATTCCTCAAATTTTTCAGGAGTTTCTACTATGACATCAACTGGAAATTGAAGCCCAATTAATGCTTTATAAACATCTTGGGCGGTTTTTCGTTTATGCTGCAAATCACTTTTTATAATACATAAATCATAATCGCTATCCTGATTTGCCATTCCGGTGGCGCGGAAACCAAATAAGATGATTTTATCCGGAGCAAAATTTTTAACAATAATATCGATTGCTTCGTTTAAAACGTTTTGCATTTTGCCACCACCTCATTTCTTATATTTATTATACCAAATTTATTCGTCCCAAGCCAATCTTCAAGTGAAGGCACTTATATTTTTCACCGATGAGGGTAATACGCTAACCGCATCTATTCTATCGCCAAATTATTTGTGAAAGCGCTCTCCGTATCGGGTCTAACGATGAAATTTTTACATTCTTCTTTTCTTCAACAATTTATAACAACTAAGCATTACCCTTTTCTACAATTTTCATCAGTTCATTGGCTATATTAGGACTTTCAAGCCGCATAATGCTTTCCTCCGCACTCCCAAAACTCAATAAATTAATACTTCCGTACCATTCAATCCTTTGATCTGATTCCATCTAAAGCTGGTCATTGACAAAACCAGAAACCCACTTTATAATGTAGACATCTACACAATTTAAAGGAGTTATCTATGCCCAGTGTTTTCGCCAAATATCCTTATAGCATATATATTAAGCTTATCGCACAAAAGATTCGGGAAATAACCGACCAGATTCTGATGGATTATGGCTTTAATAACTCCCAAGCGATTCTTCTGAGACATATTGATCAATCCATCGCGGAAAATATTGAAATAAACCGAAATTTTCTTGAGAAAACAATGGCTTTAAGCGGTCCCTCTATAACAAACTTATTGAACGGCCTGGAGAAAACCGGATTTATATCGCGCACTAATAACCCTGCCGACGGACGGAACCTCCGTATTGATATCACACCCAAAGCTAAACAATTCACGGATAAGGTGTATTCTGCGTTATCAAAATCTGAAGAAATAATAACGGAAGGTATGTCATCTGCCGAAAAAGCAATGTTTGTATCGTTGTTGGCTCGTGCTTTTGAGAACGTTGACAAGCGACAAGCAAAGCCATAACTTTTCCATGGATTCCGATATTTTTTTTTGCAATTAAATGTAGCCAGCTACATTTAATTGCAAATAGCAAAATACTCATTTAAAAAGTAGGGAAGCTATCATAATGAATTATCAAAAAAAAGGACTGGGATATATCTAGAATCGGTCTTGGCTGTGGCTATATGTCCAATGCCGATGAAATTAATAAAAGTAGCGGCATCGCTGCAATTCATGCGGCATTGGAGAACGGAATTAATCATTTCAACACAGCGGATTTTTATGGCGCTGGCCGAAGCGAGATATTAATTGGGGAAGCGCTGAAGGGATATAACAGAGATAAATATTTCATATCACTGAAGTTTGGAATTTTATGTGGGCCTGACGGCTCATCCTATGGGTTGGATGTCACCCCCGCTCATGTGAAGAATTATTTAACCTATTCCCTCAAAAGACTTAATCTCGACTATATTGATCTCTATCTGCCGGGAAGGATTGATTTGGGGATACCTGTCGAAGAAACCATCGGCGCCATTTCTGAGCTGGTTAAAGCTGGCTATGTAAAACATATCGGAGTCAGTCAGGTCGATGCTGAAGTATTAAGAAGAGCGCATGCAACCCATCCCATCAGCTTGCTCGAATCCGAGTACTCACTTTTTAACCGAAGCATCGAAAAAGATGTTTTACCGACTGCGCAGGAATTGGGGATTGGTATTGTCGTTTTTGGTGCGGTGGCGCATGGCCTCCTTGCCGGCAATTGGACCGCAGAGCGGATTCAAAAAAGTAAAGGAGGCTTTATTCCGTTATTTTTTGAAGAAAATATCGAAAAAAATGTCGCCTTGGCCAAAAAGCTCGGCGAGATTGCCGCAAAGAAACAAATGACCCTATCACAACTGGCGTTTGCATGGATGCTATCCAAGGGGGAAAATATCATACCACTTATCGGCAGTTTATCACCTGCACATATCCAAGAAGCTTTGCAGTCACTTGATATTCGTCTGACCGAAAATGATATCAAAGAAATTGAAGAAGCTATACCGGAAAATGAGATCGCCGGTGCTTCTTTTCCTAATAGGAAATTTAGAAACGGTACGGCTGTAATTTAATTAAAGACCCTCAAAAGGAGTTCAAAAAATAAACGAAGGTCTTAAAAGTAAGCAATCCGATTCTCATCAAGAAGGGTTCAGTTTTCGCACAATCACTATTTTGCCAATTGTATTTTTAATACCGGCAGTAGCTCTTTATTTAATAAATCCTGGATTAAAGATTAGCCATGTTTTAGGAATTATTTTTCATATGCTTGTGATATTTGTCGTCAGCAGATTACCAGCACCGCAATGGGCAAGGCTACGGGATTACCCTGGGTATTACCAACGGAGTCATGTCATTGTATAACTTACCTTCAGATATGGCATTGTCATTACGTCTTAGCGCCCATTTGCTGTCCGCAATGTGGTTCATTTCAGCATCTATCCTCAGAAAGCCCCTGGCTATAAGAATATTGGGCGTTGCTGAAGGCTTATGGATTGGGCTCTATACGTTCTTCGGAAACGTCTTTCCAATAACAGTACTAGCTCCTGCATCCGTTATAAGTGTTGTATGGTACCCTTGCTTACAAGTATTCGACAACACCTCTGGGGGGAAGTTAATTTACAACGAAAATTAAGCTGAACTCAAAAAAACTTTAACAAAACTCATTAAAAAAATTGAAGAAATGATTTTTAAAAAACCATTGAACAGGGCAAAGCTTATTTCAATCCAAATTAATTATATTTTCGCTGATTGATGCGCCAACCATATTAATCACGTTGAATAGGAATAAATTTTTTGTTTAAGCTTTTC
>DNPQ01000320.1:0-4282 GCA_003501335.1 Bacillota bacterium | reverse complement strand
AATAATTTGTGACAGTCGGTAACAGTTTTCACCTCATAGCGAGGCCACCATAAACGGAATAATTCACTCTCTTGTTTGAGTTTCTCAATCATTTCGTTTAACCTTGCATCTTGAGGGTGCCGGGCACAATCAGCTCGGAATCTGGCAATCATCATTTTAGCCCGTTCCCCCCTATCTGCGTTCGTTTCTTTTCTGAATGGACCCGTTAAAAAATAATGCACCAGGTTTGGTTTCGGATTTAAGCCCGCGGAATATGGAGGAAATTGAAATACAAATTCCGCTGCCCGGTTCCATAATAGCACATCCCAGTATCGACCCATTACATAGGCGGGATGAGGTTCCAATGCGAAAACAGTTACTTCCAATCCCCTACTGATTTCTTTATAAATTTCCGATTCTTCGTTGCTCCCGGCATTCGATAACAAAAAAAGATATCGGCGTTCATCATCGGATAATCTTAACGCCCTGGCCAAACTTTCCAATACTTGATGGGAGGGGTTTATGTCTTTCCCTTGTTCTATCGATGTGTACCAAGAAACACCGACATTGGCAAGCTGTGCTACCTCTTCACGGCGCAGTCCGGGGGTACGGCGATGCCCGTGGGAGGGCAACCCGACTTGTTCCGGGGCAAGGCGTTCTCGGGCGGCGCGCAAAAATTCACCAAGCGACTGCTGGACGGTAATCTCTTTCATTTGTTTTTCCTCAGATCTATCCTACCACTGTGAGTCGTAGGATAACCAACATGTGGTTAAAATATTTAAACCTTGCTATAGTAATAATATAACATAAAAAAAACTGATAAACAAAAAATCCAGATGGGAGTGTTCATTTATGAAGATCTTTGTAACCGGGGCAACCGGCAAGGTTGGAAGCCGTTTCGTACCGTATTTGCTTAAGTCTGGTCATGCGGTCCGTATTCTGGTGAGAAATGCTGAGCGGTCAGCGGCGTTGAAGGAACAGGGTGCAGAAGTGGTCTTGGGTGATCTTTTGGAAAATCCGACTCTCACCGAAGCCATCCGGGGTGTTGATGCTGTGGTGCACCTGGCTGCTCAATTTCGCGGTGTCAGCGAAGAAGTGGCGCGGGTATCAAATATCGACGCGAGCATAATATTGGCAAAAACTGCTCTGGAAGTCGGCGTCACAAGATTTGTTTTTAGTAGCACCAGTTTGGTATACAGTGGTGTGAGTAAAAACAGTCCATGTCGGGAAGATGATGTTCTTCAGCCGATTATGGCCTACCCGAAAACAAAAATGGCCGCAGAAGAAGCTCTACTAAAACTCCAACGTGAAATGGGGTTGGATCTGCGTATTGTCAGATTTGCCTTCGTTTATGGTGATCATGACCCCCATATTGAAGAATTTTCACCCATTATGAGTAAATGGAATCCATCAAAGCAACTATCGTTAGTGCATCATGCAGATGTTAGTCAATCATTGATGCTTGCGGCCAACGCGCCAGGTCTTGCTGGTCGCATATATAACGTTGCTGATGATACACCGATTGCAGTTAATGAACTTCTTAAGCTTAATGGCTTGCCAGAGCAAGTACCCCCTGATGGCGGATGGCCTGATTTTAATCAATATGATATGGTATTAGATACTACGCGTATTAAAAAAGAACTTAATTTCCGCCCCAAATATCCTTCTATTTATACTGCTAAGGAGATGGGAGCTTTGTAGTTATCGTTTACAAAAATGATATATTGAAAGGTACGTAAACTTGATTATTCAGGGACGTTTAAAGATCGGGCGGGAGAAAAATCTCGCCCAAACATTTAGCAAT
Source organism: Bacillota bacterium (assembly GCA_003501335.1). Lineage (GTDB taxonomy): Bacteria > Bacillota > UBA4882 > UBA8346 > UBA8346 > UBA8346. The sequence continues at coordinate 2,499 of DNPQ01000320.1, read as the reverse complement.
ATCCGGCATCCGTTATGGCAGAACAAATTTGGATGTTATTGACCCGGTTTAGGGTGGCAACGTTTAAAATATGATGAACGGCAAAACAGTAACTTTTAGTTTCCGTTAAAATAGCCCACATTTATTTACTTGAGCCATAAAGGCATCCAGTGAAATCATTTATATTTTTCACCGCCAGAGGTGATACGACTCTCCGTATCGGGACTAACGGCGAAATTTTTACATTCTTTTTTTCTTCAACAAACTATAACACCTAATCATTGACTTTTTCTGTAATTTTAATCAGTTCATTGGCTATATTAGGACTCTCAAGCCGCATGATTCTTTCCTCCTCACTCCCAAAACTCAATAAATTAATACTTCCGTACCATACAATTCTTTGATCGATCACCGCAAATTTTTGATGAATATTGGGGCGGAAAACTACCCTTACTCCTGCATTTTTCAACAAATCCAAACAACTCTGCAAGACGGTTATGTCCTTGTCGTTGAAATCCTCAACAGGCTTGGTTACTACCATTACGTTGCCCTGATTGCAGAGTGCCGTCTTAAGATGTTGGAGCATCCGTAAAGTACTTCTTTTAGTGGCATATGAACTTACAATACGAATCTCCCGGGATGCATTCAAAATATCATTGCTATATACCGGCAAAAAGTTATTCTTATCAAAAATGATGTCGATTGACTCTGCTGCAACACTTTCAGCCTTTGTTTTATACCCAATAGATGTGTATCCCGAAAGACGCTTATGATACATTTTCTCCAGCATCTTCACATGAATATCCACATAATCATAGATTTGCACTTCCTTTTTATTCGCAAATAATCTATGAAGCCTGCCGGCATATTGCTGCAAAGTTCCTTTCCAAGATATCGGCATCGTTAAAAATAACGTGTCCAAACGAGGTTCGTCAAAACCTTCCCCGATATATTTACCAGTAGCAACCAAAGTCAATGGTTGATCAACTGGCGTATCGGCGATTTGTTTCATAATTTCCCTGGTTTCCTTAGCCCCCATACCGCCCGTAAGAACCAGCACATCCGGAATATCTTCGCTTAACCCCTTAGCAAGGATTTCAACATGAGCGATCCTATCCGTCAAGACAATACAGTTTCTACCGTTTTCATGACTCTTTACTACGTCACGAACAATTTGCTGATTTCGAATGCCGTTTTCAACAATTTCCGAGTATAAATCTTGAATCGATACTTCTTTCTCGTCCTTATCCACAGAAACTCGAAGGGGGGTAAATCTTGGTATGACGTAATGATCAAAAGGTCTATTTTCAGCCTGCTTTTTGGCATCATCCCTATAACGGATTGGCCCACATTGCATGAAAATAATAGGATGATGTCCGTCCTTTCGAGTAGGAGTAGCGGTTAATCCGTAAACATATTTGGCATTGGTGTTCTTGAGTACGGTTTCAAAACTAAAGGCCGAAACATGATGGCACTCATCAACAATAATCATGCCATAGTTTTTTACGCACTCCTTGACTTCACCCATTCGGTTCAATGATTGCATCACCGCGATATCGACGATCCCGTTTAAGGTGCTCTTCCCCGCTCCCAATTGTCCGATAATACTTCGAACCTTTTTTCTCCCTCGTTTTTTTCCTTCATCAATATCCGGTAATTTTTCATTGATACTCAAAAATTCAGTTAACCGCTTTTCCCATTGGGATACCAAACTCACTTTATCAACCAAAATCAGAGTATTTACTTTCCGTTCCGCAACCAGCTTTATAGCCACAACGGTTTTTCCAAAAGCCGTCGTCCCGCAAAGTACGCCGTTATCGGCTTTAAGTAGCTTTTCAAGAGCTAATGGTTGTTCATCCCGTAAATTGCCCCTAAACTCGACATCAATTTTTTTGCCTGAATTTGTCTTATCAATAAAGCGAGTATCAATGTCAAGTCCATCCAATAACTCTCTTAAATCTGTTTCGCACCCCCGCGGCAGACACAAATATTCTTGAGTTTCGTCCGAGCAGGATATAATCCTTGGAATCGTCTTCGTAGAGAGCCGTATGACCTGAGCTTTATAAAATTCCGGGTTTTTGAAAGCCGCTAACCGTTTAATATAGTTTAAAGCCCGTTGAGAAATGCCTTCCTTTAAAATATACAACATATTCGCTCTTACTATTTCAATCTCCAGTGGGAAATCGTTTTCTAATAATTTGAGCTTCTTGGTCTCCCATGGTTTTTCGTCTTCTTCTTCATCGTCTTTTCTTAAAGTCCCAAGTTCACCACCATGACAAAGCTTTGACGTAAGCCCCTCAAGCTCGTTTTCATCTAGTTTCTGAATGGTGGCTAAAAACGCCCATTGATCGCCATATGGTTCAAATTTCTCATCAATGAAAACACTGTTATTATTATTTCGGGCTACTTTCTGCAGAGGCAAAGCAATCAAATTTCCAAACTCGCCTTTGGGCATAGTGTCCTGATTGGGAAAAAACGGTCATATGACCTAAAGATTATTTCATGCCTTTTGCTCATGGA
>DNPQ01000319.1 GCA_003501335.1 Bacillota bacterium | reverse complement strand
AATGTACCTTTCAATTTATTCCCGCATCAGATCAATGAGGCTCAAAAATTAATTGCCGAAGCGGAAAAAAAGGCTGAGAATTAAAACGAATGAATGGTTTGAACCTGAATTCTTGAGATCCTCAATTCGGCAAAAAGGGCTTGGAATGCTGTTGGACCATAAATTGCCGAATTGAGGATGAAAAACGCATGGAATGAATGGAAATTCATTGGGGTGGATGAGCCCATTCATTGTCACGAATAGGCGTCATCGACTGTTGGAGTCAATCATTGTTGATCTTTTTTCCGCTCTCTAACGACAATTTCATCTAAGATTTCAGCAGCCTTAAAAATGACATCCCGGCATCCGATGGCCTCGGTCCGGTATTTGGCTTTTAGAGGGGCGCAGTTAATATCTCCCATGGCCTTTTGGTATTCATCGAACAACTCTTTGGTCAAATCTTTAATCCGGCTGCTTTCATGGGCGGTATCCTTGACGAAAAGACGTCCCAGTACCATGATGGATGCAGTTAAAGCCCCGCAAGTGCCTTCAATCGCCATTCCGCCACCAAAGCCGGAAGCAAGTTTAAGGACATCATGATTCAATCCTAATTGATAGGCTTCATTGGCCCCGTACAACACTTTCTCCGCACAGTTAAAATCACGATCCTTGCCATAGCCGTTCTTCAACAATTCATACAGCATATTGCACCTCCGGATAAATGAATTTCCCTACAATGCCTGATCGATATCTTCAATGATGTCATCAATATGTTCCAAACCTACTGAAAAACGTATCAAATCCGGTTCGATCCCGGCCTGCAGCAATTGTTCATCGTTCAACTGACGGTGGGTTGAACTGGCCGGATGAAGCACACTGGTCCTGGCATCCGCTACATGGACCACAATCGCCGCCAGCTTCAACTTATCCATAAATTTTACGGCAGCCGCCCGGCCGCCCTTAATCCGAAAGGATATCACCCCGCTGCAGCCTTTCGGCAAGTATTTCTGGACTAAAGAATGATACTTGTCGTCCGCTAAACCCGGATAGCTGACGGAAAGAATTTTATCGTTATGGGCCAAGTACTGGGCTACTTTCAAAGCATTTTCCGAATGCCGTTCCATCCGGATATGCAGCGTCTCCAATCCCAGATTGGTAAGAAACGCATTATTCGGGCTCATGCAATTGCCGATATCCCGCATATACTGGACCCGGGCTTTAGTGATATAGGCGGCGGCGCCGAAATCTTTGGTGTAAATAAGCCCGTGATAGGATGGATCCGGATGGGTAAATAAGGGATACTTACCGTTCTGCCAGTCAAATTTTCCGGAGTCGACAATCACTCCGCCGATACAGGTGGCATGTCCGTCCATATATTTGGTGGTGGAATGTATCACGATATCGGCGCCGTATTCAAATGGACGGCACAGAATCGGTGTTGCAAAAGTATTGTCTACAATAAACGGCACTTGATTTTTTTTAGCCAGACGGGCAAACTTTTCCAGATCAAGGACACTGATTTTGGGATTGGCGATCGTTTCGCCGAAAATAACTTTGGTATTGGGGCGGAATGCTTTTTGAATCTCTTCTTCGGGACTGTCCGCATCGACAAAAGTGACTTCAATGCCCATCCTCTTCATGGTGATGGCGAAAAGATTAAAGGAGCCGCCATAAATCGTACTGGAAGAGACAATATGATCCCCGCATTCGCAGATATTTAAAACGGCATTTAAAGTAGCCGATTGACCCGATGATGTGCAAAGGGCCCCTACGCCACCCTCCAAGGCAGCGATTTTATTTTCAAGACACTCCACGGTAGGATTGCTGATCCGGCTGTACATATGGCCGGGCACAGAGAGGTCAAAAAGCTTGGCCACTTGTTCCGTGGAATCATACTTATAGGTCGTGCTTTGATAAATCGGCAACACTCTGGGTTCGCCGTTTCCAGGTTTGTAACCTTCCTGGAGGCATTTGGTTTCAATTCTCCACTTTGACGACATCGGGGTCACTCCTCTTGTAATGTAAGTAATGAAATTGTATTATTGATAAATATAACCCCTCGCTATGAAAAGATCAAGGCGCAATTTGGAAAAGAATACCGGATGATGATAAAAGAACTTCAGCAGAATCAGGTCTTGCATCAAATGTTCATTCAAAAATCAAAAAATCTCTCTATTGTTCCACCATTTATTTTCTGATTTGGATAATTAAGAATAAATAAGCCGCTGCTCCAAATGCTTGTAATACTTGTAGCTTGCCATAATGTTTGATAAAATAAATTAAACGTGATTACAGTAAAACTTCTTCCGGTAAGGACGTGCTAAAATGAAATCCAACTATACCCAGTATTCCCATCAACCTCTTTTACTCTCTAATAATCGCGTCTGGCGAACTTACTTTGGTGGTAAAAAAATTGAAGAATGGCAAGGACTGTCCGACCCAAAAGATGGGGAGTTGCCTGAAGAATGGATTGCTTCAACAATAAAAGCCCGTAATACCGGACGAGAGCATTTGGTGAATGAGGGCCTTAGTAAAGTCGTTCTGGAAGAAGGAACGGAAATTTTCTTAAAAGAATTAATCGAGTCCAACCCCGAAGCATTTTTGGGGACAGCGCATGTCGAAAAATATGGTTGCAATACCGGCGTTTTGGTCAAAATACTCGATTCCAGCAGTCGCTTGTCGATTCAGGTCCATCCGGATGTGGATTTTGCTCAAAAATTTTTCAACTCAAAATTTGGAAAAACTGAAGCTTGGTACGTTCTGGGTGGGCGTACCATCAACGGCGAGCCTCCGTTTTTGCTTTTTGGTTTCAAACCGGGAATTACCAAACAAAAATGGCATGATTTATTTATGAAGCAGGATATTCAAGGCATGATGGATAGCCTTCACCGTATCCCGTTAGAATCCGGTTCGATATTTCTGATTGAAGGCGGACTTCCTCATGCAATCGGTTCCGGCTGTTTGTTAGTGGAAATCCAGGAGCCTACCGATTATACGATTCGGGTTGAGCGGACCACTCCGGAAGGAAAAACTATCCCTGATGCAATGTGTCATCAGGGAATCGGTTTTGAAAAGATATTCGATTGCTTTCATTATGAAGGGTTGAGCCTGCAAGAGACATTAAACCGTTGGCGGATTTCACCTGTCAGCCTTGAAAGAAATCCGGATTATCAGGTCACCCGGTTAATCGGGCCCGAAAACACCAAAAAGTTTTCCCTGCACCGAATACTGATTCGTAAAACCATGCAATTTCGAAATAATGACGGAATTTTCTCAATCCTGATCGTTACCTCGGGATCTGGAAAAATTATTTATCACGACAGGGTTCTCAATATTCATCAAGCCAGTTTACTTTTTTTACCGGCAGAGCTCACGGAATTCTCCATTGAAAGTTATCCGGGGCCACAACTAGAGCTAATCCACTGTCTGCCACCGGACTAAATCAAATGATACGTGACTCTTTATTCTTATTTTGGAGATCCACCTTCGATTGAAAGGAACCGGGAGGCTTCTGGGATGAATATTTTTGAGACGAAAAAGATTTATGATAACTTTTATTTAATCGCCGAGCGGATCAGCCCTAAAATGATCTGCTCCATGGGACTCATCATCGGTGACAAAAAAGCCGCCATTGTAGACACAGGGTTTGGTGTAACGGGAGCTCTCCGAAAGCATGTGGAAACGCTCACCGATAAACCCGTGATTTGTCTTCTTACCCATGGCGACCCCGATCATGCCGGTGGAGCCGCTTTGTTTGATACTATCTACATGAGTGTTTTGGATGGTGAATTGCTGCCAAACGCTTTGAACGCAGACAAACGGATCAGCGATGTATATCTCGGGAGCCACCGTAATCAAGAACTGGTTGAATATATGAAAACGCATATGGTTTCTAATGAGAGCTTCCAACACCAAGATATTCATGAAGGGGATTTATTTGACCTCGGAGGCGTCAAGCTGGAAGCATTTCCTTTACCGGGACATTCCAAAGGCTCCTTTTGCTTTTTAAACCGTAAAGGGGGTTATGCGCTGACCGGGGACTCGGTGGCGGCGATAAGTTACCCGATGTTATTATTGCCGCGCTGTACCTCTCTTGTGGCATACGCCAAAGCATTACAGAATTTCTATGATGCCACCGGTGAAAAAATGTTTTTATACAGCGGCCACCTTTTGGACCCGTTTCCCCACGGGTTTATACCGGATGTGCTCCGGGGATGCGAGGAAATCTTCGCCGGGGATACGGAAAACGACCGGCCGGCTACCTTTCCCTTTGAGAAAGTAATTGGGGAAGGTCTAAAACCGATGGAGCATTTCATTAGCGGAAGCCAGGCAAGTGTACGATACAATGCCAAGAGGATTTACTAGGGTATAAAGACAAGTTTAGATGCCTATTTTACCTAACCCCCATCCCCAATGTCATCAGGCTATGATTCCATATTTTGGAATTGATACGCCACGAGTTAAAACTTATGGCTCCTTAAGAGCATACCGGTTGAAACCGGTAGTTTCAATAACACTTTAATCTATACAATGCTGGAAATCTAGTCAATATCGGTTTTAACCGATAAGCTTTACCCCAGCAACGGGTTTCCAACCCGTTGATTGAGTTCGAAGCAAGCCATGAGATATTATACAGCATTTCCTTTTTATTCCATGATAGCCTGATGACATTGCCCCCAGCCCCTTCCCCTATTCTAGAAGCTGCTATCTGGGTCAAGGAAGGGGTGCTTGTTTCATTACTTTGATTATCAATTAAAGGCTGGAGCTTATTCGTTATCATCTCGATTTATTAAAGTCTTTGCCAAGGCTAAGCCTTTCTGGACTTTAGCACAGTTTCAGGGGAGTGGGTTCGCGAACTAGTTCGCGCCGTCCCCTGTAGGCAACAGAGGAATGCCGATAATGATTTTAGGAATCCAAAACCATTAACATTTATAACACACTATCATGTTCTTTGCTCATCACAAGCTCTCAAAATCGATGATTCATAAAAAAATAACAGCCCACTTCCTTTAAGATCAAAATCGCTCCATGCGATCATGAAACCCACGCCTTTCATTTTTAAACGCCCCCCTCCGCCTCATCGCCCTCATAAATTTTTTTACTGATAGGTCTCAGGATCAAGACGACGAATTTGGGGCTTTTAAAGATAGACAGGATGAATCCCTCGCCCGTCAATAACGGGAGAGGTCGGCGCACAGGTGCGCCGCCACTGCTGTGAATAAGCAGATGGGGTGAGGGCATAGACTGTCAGAACTACAGAATGAACGTTTCGTATCGCTAGCAGGAGACAGCAGGCAGCTTCGAATGAACCTCAAAGATGAGGACATTTAATTTCGCTGGCACATTTTTTGCCTTAATTCCCAGCTTGAACCCTTACAACCCGGAACTTTTTTGGCACCAAAAGTCTCAAAAAACATGTTATACTTTTACTATAAAATCTTATAAAAACATTGAACCCACTGCCAAAGTCAATTGGAGCGGGTTTTTTTATTGTAATTTCATTCCGTATTATTCCTTTAAGGAATTAGCTGAGCAGTGCTCCAAAGTCCAATTGCTGCAATGATTTAGCTGATCCCCTTTAAGGGAAAGGGTAAATAGACCCAAAAATTCAATATAAAAAAGTCAAACGGCCCGGCATCTCTCATTCCGGACCGTTTATTTTTAAATCCCCAAAAGGAGGTTCGCAAAAGATGCTTTATATTTTTAAGCCCCCATCCGCCTCATCGCCCTCATAACCCAAAGAAGCAGCTAAAACCTCTGTGCCTTTGTTTCTGTGGCTTAATTGTTAATAGGCTTCATAACACGCAAGGCATAGTAAAAAATTTAATTTCTAAAATAGGAGGAAAACCAATGTTCAAAAGAACCTATACCGCCGCTGTCCGGGAAGAAAAAATCCTGGTTAAAAAGGCCACCGATGACCATTTGAATTTGTTACTGTTTATCCAGAGAGAGCTGGAAACGCGGGGGATGGACGGCGATTTCCCGGTGATACCCAACCGGGATCTGGCGGACGCATATGGTCATCAAAACAACCTGCGCGTTAATTATAAACGCTCATCGAAATGGTGAGCGCCCTCCACGTGGTGACCGACATTAAAGACTACCACGGCAGCAAACATTTTGTTTTCAACCGCTCCGAAATCAACAGGCAACTACAACTAATTGAAACCAAATCCTGAGATGGATTCCAAAGTAGGATGAGGGCCATGAGGGTGATGGGGCATAAGCGCTAACTTAAGTAGT
>DNPQ01000269.1 GCA_003501335.1 Bacillota bacterium | reverse complement strand
TCACGATATCACGCCTTGGGATGGGAGATTTTTTGGGCGAGATGGCTCTGGTTGATGGTTTGCCACGCAATGTTTCAGCAATGGCCGAACCGGATGCCACGGTGATTGGCATCAACAAAGATAATTTTCAAAATGCGATTTGTGATCCGACTTCGATTCCGTATCGAATAATCGTAGGACTCGTTCATCAAATGAATCAGTTGCATCATGAAATCGCTAGATTGGGCAATAGTGAGGGGACCTCAGAGGGAACCTTATCTGAATCCAATGCCACAGAGGTAACAGATTCTGAGGCGGAACCAATTATGGCCGGACAGGAGCAAAGCGATAATCCTTCTCCGGTATCCGAGGATGCCGGAACGAATCCGGTTATTAGCGGGGTTGGCAATTTGTTCCCAGAAGGGCATAAAAAGTACAATCAAGTTGCCGCCAGTAGTTATAATGATTATTTAATTTCCAGCCACTCAACCTGCCCGGTATGCGGCAATATTTTTGAAGCCAAAAAGCTTTACCAATCGAAAATGAAGTTTCAAATGATGGATCATGATTTCCGTAAGCATTATGCAGACTTTGAGCCCACATGGTATTCGATATGGGTTTGCCCAAAATGTTATTATGCCAACTTTTATACCGATTATAATGAAATACCTCCCTATAAAAAGCAGGTTATTATAGCTAAAATGGACGAATTAAAAAAACAATTCTCCTTTCAATTCAGCGAACCCAGAACAATCGATCAAGTATTTGAAGCATTTTATTTGGCCATGGTATGTGCAGAGTTAGCTCACGCCAGTTCACTAAAGATAGGTAAGATATGGTTGCAGCTTTCCTGGTTGTATCATGATGTTCAGGATGAGGAAATGTTTAGGATAGCTTCCGCTCAGGCGCTGAAGGGATATTATGATGTTGTTTATAAAACCGGCGAAAAACTTTCTGTTGGTCAAGCCCAACAATGCTTCTTATTACTGGGTGAATTGTATTTACTTCAAGGAAATGAGAAGGAGGCTTTGCGCCATTTTTATACGGCTATCAAAAAAGAGGATGGCCGAGAAGCCTTTAATCAACAGGCAGAAGACCGAATTCATGATATTCGGATAGAAAAAATGAACTTTTAAATTTTCTGGGACTTTCATGGTGAATAGGATTTTTGAAGAGACTGTCTAAAAAGTAATTTAAAATTAATAAATTTACTTTTTAGACAGTCTCTTATTTTAGCCCGCTCGATATTGCTGTTCACAAAGACGCGCATAAATACCCCCGCATTTGATTAAATCGTTATGCGAGCCACTTTCGGCAATTTTGCCGTTTTGAATCACAATAATGCGATCAGCACTTTGGATCGTTGATAAACGATGGGCTATGATGAAAGAAGTCCGGCCCTTGAGTAATACCATCAGAGCATTTTGCAACTCCTTCTCAGTTTGAGTATCAATGCTAGATGTTGCTTCATCCAAGATTAGAATCCGGGGATCGCGGACTAAGGCCCTTGCAAAGGCGATGAGTTGACGCTGCCCTACGGAGAGACTACTGCCCCGTTCATGAACCTCACTATGATAGCCATCCGATAAGGAAACAATATAATGATGGATACCCACTGCTTTAGCAGCAGCGATTACCTCAGACATCGTAGCATCGGGCTTACCGTACCGTATGTTATCGGCGATAGTCCCTGAAAATATAAAAGTGTCTTGTAAAACCACAGCAATTTGTTTTCGGTAGGCTTGTTGCGAAACATCCCGTAAGTCGATATCGTCAATCTTGATGGAACCGGCGAATGGATCGTAAAAACGGCTGAGCAGGTTGATAATGGTGGTCTTTCCGGCCCCAGTAGGTCCAACAACGGCGATGACTTCACCCGGATCGACTTTGAGATTAAAATCCTTTAAAATTAATTTTTCTGAATCATAGCCGAAATCAACATGATTGAAGGTAACCGCGCCATGGATTTTTTTGATGGTGAAGGGATTCTCCGGATCCGATACCTCGGGCTGAAAATCTATCAGTTCAAAAATCCGTTCACAAGAAGCCATGGCATTGCTGATTATATTAAAGAGATTACTTAGATTTTGGATAGGCTGGAAGAAACGGTTGATATAATTGGAGAAGGAAGCAATGGTCCCCAAAGTAATCCAACTATGGATGTAAAGAATTCCACCAACCAGTACGACGGAAGCCGTACCGATAACATTTACAAAACCGATAGCTGGCCAAAAGAAGGCATTGAGTGGAATGAATTTTAATCCAGCCAGGAAATTTTCCTGATTGATAGCAGCAAAAAGGCTCATATTCACTTTTTCACGGGAAAAAGCCTGGGTTACCCGGACCCCCATTAAGGATTCATTTAAATTGGAATTAACAGCCGATAGGGTGCGGCGCATTTTTCTTGATACTCGAAGCATCCGGTTCCGTATAAAAACAGCTAGCCAGATGGTAAAGGGCATGATGATTAAAATAATCAGCGACATGCGCCAATCCAGCCAAATCATCATGCCCAAAAGTCCTACAAGTGTAAGAGTATCGGCGAAAGCTGTACTGACTCCCGAAGTTAGCAATTCTTCCAATGAGTTCACATCATTGGTAACCCGGAGCATAATCCGTCCGGTTTTCTGGCGGTCAAAAAAACTGGCGGAAAGGAATTGAATATGTTCAAATAAATCCCGCCGGATGTCAAAGATAGCTTGTTGCCCGATGAAATTCATTAAATTATTTTGGAGATATAACCCCAGGTATTGCATTATCGAGACCCCGATATAGATTAAAGCGACTTTGCTGAGTCCTACCGGGTCGTGTTTGGAGATATAATTATCGATTCCAATACCAAGAAGATAGGGAAGAAGCAGTGCAGCCACGATCGCAACAATAGCCGCCGAAATCATTGCGCATATTTTTAAACGATAGGGTTTTAAATAAATAATGGTGCGGCGAAGTAAATGGCTGTCAAATGGTCGTTTATCGTCAAATTCTTCCTCGTCGGAAAGTATAATTAATCCTTTTTTAACTTTCGGCCTAGAATTTGCAAATTGCGGATCCATGGTATCCTTCTTTCAATGTGTTATCCGGTTAGGCGCTCTCTTGGGGTAAATCTTGCATGGTTTGGATATTATAAAGCTCTTGATAAAGCTGATTTTGATCCATCAGATCTTCATGAGTTCCTTGGGCCCTGATTTCTCCACTTTCAAGAATAATAACCCGGTCAGCGAGCTTTGCAGTTGAGAGACGTTGCGTGATCAGAATGGTGGTTCTTGAGAACATTAACTCGCCAAGCGCTGTCTGGATTTCCCGCTCTGTCTCTACATCAACACTAGAGGTTGAATCATCAAGAATTAATATCTTGGGATTTAAAAGAATGGCTCTGGCAATCGCTACCCGTTGTTTTTGACCCCCTGAGAGTCCAACCCCTCTTTCCCCAACAATGGTATTGTAACCTTCCGGTAATTGCATAATATGATCATCAATTTGGGCTGCTTGGGCTGCTTTTCGAATCTCCGCCAGGCTGGAATCGGGTCTTCCAAAAGCAATATTATCGGCGATAGTTGCCGAGAATAAGAAAGTTTCTTGCAAGACCAAACCGATCCGTTGACGCCACCAATTCAGGTTTAATTCACGCAGATCAACACCATCCACTCGAATGGCACCCAGCTGCGGATCATAAAAACGGGGAATTAGACTTACCAGCGTACTTTTTCCCGAACCGGTCAGACCGATTATTGCGACTTTTTCACCCGGCATCACCGTTAAATTGAGATCCTTAATAATCGGGTACCCAGCAGGCGTCCCTTTGTCATGGTAACCGAAGGATACTCCATCAAACTCTATTTTACCGTTAAGCGCAGGTAATAGTTTTCCGCCATCTTTGGGTGAGGTAATCTCTTCCGGCTCATTGAGGATTTCGGTAACCCGTTTTACGGCTCCTTCCACTTGCCTTATTTGATTCGTATTCGGCGCCAGCATAGTAAAGGGCCAATTGAGCATTGTTAAATAAAATACAAAGCTAATTAATTTTCCAAGCGACATTTGTCCGTGAATCACTCTGAATCCACCATACCAAAGGATGGCGGCCATTCCGATGGAAACGCCGAAAATCAAGAAGGGCTGTAAAAAAGCCTGCAGTTTGGTAACGTGGAGATTTTTGTTTAACATAATTTTGTTTTCGGTATTAAAATTTTTAAATTCGGAATCTTCCATTGCGAAGGCTTTAACGACTCGGATCCCGGTGATATTTTCCTGTACTTTGGCATTAAGGATTCCAGCTTGAACTTGCCGTTCGATAACGGCCTGCCGCATTTTATTACTGAAGAGTAAGGTCGTCGGAATTATAACCGGAGCGATTGCCAGGCATAATAGGGCCAGCTTCCAGTCAATGATAAACAACAAGCTGGCGATAATCGCATCATACATGTAGATTTGGGAACGATGTTCAATGTTATATGCATAAAAGTTTTTAATGAGCTCGATATCCAGTGTTAATCTCGACATCAAATCGCCAATACGGACTTTATTATAATAGCGGAAGGAGAGGACTTGAAGTTTTTGATATAATTGGTTTCGCAGATCTCGAACCACTTTGGTTCCGGTATACCAAAACAAGTAAATCATCGGAAAGAGAAAGAACGCCCGCATTAACCCTGCCAGAAGTAAAAAGCTGCACCACTTAACCAATAACCAAACTCCGTCGGGCCTTTTTCCAAGAACCGGGAAGACGTAATCCCAGATATGTCCGACACCCCAGGGGACTACATACATCAAACTGTTTTGAATTAACATGAATACAAAACCCGTACAGAATAACCATCGGTACGGGCGAAAATAAGAATATAACTTTTTAAAAATTTTGATAGTCATTGGAATTAGTCCTTTGATTGCAATTCATCGACTTGTTTAAATCGTATAATTTGTTTTAATCCTTTTAATCCT